>JAUVIB010000064.1 GCA_030592985.1 Calditrichaceae bacterium
ATGACTCTGTTTATTTATTACAATATTTTTCATAACCTATGAAAAATAAATAAGTTATATCGTTTTTTTTCTTGATTTTTATTTAGAAATTCACTATCTTAAGTCACTGATAATTAATGAGATAGAAAACTTTTCAAGGAATTACATGTTTAGGAAATCAACTGCCCAATCATCTCTTTTTGATGCAGAACATTATTTGAAAGACGCCCTGCCGGGAAATGACTGGTCTTATATTTACAGAGATAAAATATTGCTGCTTATCGACGAAGATAAATTCAAGCATCTCTATTCGCAAGAGAAAGGACGGCCAAACAATTCTATAAAGACTATGATTTCTTTGTTAATCTTTATGGGACTGGAAAAATATGTTTGGCGAAGCGTAGAATTTCAGTTTCCACGCAGAATAGACTGGATGATAGCCACCAATGCCCAAATAGGAAACGCATTTATCGACCATGTAACCTTATTTAAATTTTATCAGCGCCTTGAAAATGACGAAACTGCCGTCAAATTGTTTGCCGAAATTACAAATAAATTTATTGAGCTATGCGGTACTTCTATAAAGAAACAAAGAACCGATTCCTTTTTTGTGCATGGCTGGCTTCAGAATCTATCCCGCTATGGCCTGTTTAAAGAAACAATTCGCAAGTTCTTATACACACTTCGTAAACAGAAACAAGGTTTATATGAAAACATAGAAGGCCAGCTATCAAAGCAATATCTTGATAAAGATTTTGATCTTACCGAGAAGGATAATGAGAAAGCCCGTCGTCGCGTTTCGGAAATGGCCACAGATATGTATAAAATAATAATTGCTTTTGAGAACCACAAGCAAATAAAATATTATGAGACCTTTAAAATATTAAAGCAGGTTTTTCAACAGCAATGCGAAGTAAAACAAGAACCGGATAATCAAGAACCCGAAATAATACTCAAAGATAAACCCGATAAGAAAGCAATAAACACACCTCACAATTCACAGGCGCAATATAAACGCAAAGGCAAGCAGCAGGTAACCGGCGATGCAGCCTTTGCAACAGAGACATGCGATGAAGACAATAAGACACAATTTATCACAGACATAAAATTATCTGAGATTAGCGAGCATGATTCAACCCAACAACCCAAAATACAAGAACGTTTAATCAACAATGAACTTAAGCCGGAAAAACAATATGCGGACGCTGGTTTTGTAAACGGTAAAACGATAAAGAAATCTAAAGAAAACGATATAGAATTAGAAGGACCTACAGCTGGTCGAAGTCAATCTTTTGAAGCTTATGAATCATCAGAACGTATATTCGATGCAGGTGACTTTGATACAACTTATGATGATAACAGCGCTGAGCTTATCGTAAATAAATGTCCTGAAGGTCATAAACCTGTTAATCAGGAGAAAAGTAAGAAAACAGGTAAATTGAAAGTCCATTTTGATACAAAGATATGCAGCGCATGTGCAAAACAGAATCAATGTCCGATACGTGTTGGAAAGCGTGTTGCAACTTACAGCGTGACAGAAGAGGAATATATAGGAGCTGCACGACATCATAAATATATGAGTAGCAGTGAATATCGTAAAGAGTGCGGAATAAGAGCCGGCGCCGAATCATTGGTATCGGAACTGACACGTGCCCACGGTATGCGTAAATCACGTCATCGGGAACGAAAGCGAACGGAATTGCAATTAATATTTGCTTCTTTGGCTTGTAATGTAAAACGCTTTATTGCGCATTGGGAGAAATACGGCCAATCTGAATTAAAACCAGCTTGTCAATGTGTCTGATAGGCATATTTTTTCATTTTTAGGCCATAAAATGGAAAAACGTTGAAACAGCTTAAGGATATTAATGCTTTTAAGGCAAATTTTCAAGTTTTCAAAGAACAAAACATTTATAGTGTATATTTGTACATCTATGTCGATAATTTAAAAACCTATTAAATAAACAGAGTCATATTATAGACTCTGCTTTGATAAAAAGCTAACTGACAATAATAATAGCGGCCATTCCAGCGTAAGCTGAAATTTGAATGTTAAAAATTATCCGTAAATTATCATAATTCTATTAAACACAATTTAGATTCCAGCTTTAAACATGCTGGAATGACAAATATTGGGAACCAAATTATCGATAACCACGATCATAACAGTCCATTAGGGGCTTAATGTGTATTAACAATTTCCGTAGCCAGATTTTGCAAATCCTTTTCTTTCGATATTTCAAACCATTGAATGCGTTTGTCTTTTTTAAACCAGGTAAGCTGTCTTTTCGCATAATGGCGGGAATTTCTTTTTATCAAATTTACCATATCATCAGAGCTTATTTTTGCGGTTAAATAGGAAATGGCTTCTTTATACCCCACAGTATTTAGGGAATTTAAATTTAAATTATAACCTTTCTCGATTAACGATTTAACCTCTTCCAATAAACCATCATTAAGCATTTTATCTACACGGCGGTTAATTTTATCGTAAAGTATATCACGCTTCATAGTTAGGCCGTACATTTTAGGGATAAAAGAAGCTTTATCCCCACTTGTTTGATGCCATTGTGAAAAAGGGATGCCGCTGCTTAGGTAAACTTCAAGCGCACGCGTAATTCTTTGGGGATCATTCTCCGATATTTTTCTTGCATATAGAGGATCAATTTCCTTGAGTTGTTTATACAATTTTTTTAGGCCAAGATTCTTCAAATCTTCTGCTATTTTTTTTATAATATCAGGATCAATATCCGGCGCTTTAGATATCCCATCAATTAGTGTTTTAATATACAATCCGGATCCACCTACAACTACCGGAGTATTTCCTCTATCAAAGATATCATTAATCACAGAACGTGCGTCTTTTGAATATTTTCCTGCATTATAATCTTCATCAGGCTCCAGAATATCTATGAAATGATGGGGGATTTGGGCAATTTCTTCTTTTAGGGGCTTGGCTGTACCGATATTCATATACTTATATAATTGCCGCGAATCCGCAGAAACAATCTCTACGTTAATTTTTTCAGCAATTAAGAGAGACAAATGGGTTTTTCCGACACCGGTCGGACCAACTATAAAAATTACGGGGAATTTCATGTGTTAATCCGTTAAAAGTTGATATCATGATTAAAATAAATTTCTAATTGATCTAATTAGTGTCTGAACAAAAAGTCCATTTCTGTCATTGCGAGTCGGGATTCATCCCGACGTGGCAATCCTTTTTTAGAGGGTGTAACCTTGTTTCTCAACGGGATTGCTTCGTCGCTAACGCTTCTCGCAATGACGTCATTTCTTTGTATTTTTTTGGATTCATTCGTTTTCGTTCAAACACTAATTAACCTAATTATCTAAATAAATCCCAATAATATCAACTCACAATTTTGGTTTTATTTATGTTGCAATAAATTAGCAACTTATTTTACTTTCATATAAATAGAATTAAATATTAAATTCAATTTTTACACTATATTTTGAAATAGTCACCCTTTCAAAAAGAATTATAATCTTCTAAACTGTTACGCATAAACATTAGGTTATGCGTTTAAATTTACGATCTAACTCTTCTAAATCCATTGTTACAATAACCGGGCGTCCATGGGGACAAAAGAAAGGAGAATCACAGGCAAACAGTTGATCAATTAAAGTCTGCATTTGCGTCTGTGTTAATACATCACCCGATTTTACAGCATTCTTGCAGGCATAAGCAGCAGCCACTTTTTCGGTTTGATCAAAATCTTTTAACGGTTTGTTTTTATAATAATCAATAATATCCAAAAGAATTTGAGACTCCCGTCCTACTTTTACATCAGAAGGCATTGCTTCAATAATGATCGTATTTCCACTAAAAACCTTAATTCCAAATCCGATGTCATTTAATATTTGATAAATTTCTTTAAATACCATGAAATCATCATATGAAAGGTTTATTTTCTGTGGGAACAACAGTCGTTGACTCGCCACATGCCCTCCACCTTTCAAGACATTCAGCATTCGTTCATATAGAACACGCTCATGCGCTACATGCTGATCTATAATTACCATTCCGCTTCTTATTTCAGAAATAATATAACGATTATGTAACTGCCAAAGCTGAACATCTACTTTCTCTTCAACAGTTTTATCAAGGGAAGATTCTCCGGGCTTAAAAATTTCTTCTTGCTGGGTTTTGTGTACATTTTCATTATTAAAATAAGTCAGGCTTAACTGTGAACCGGAAGGCCTGGCCATCTGTTTGTGGCGTCCTTTTAATTCATTGATAATTTCACCGGGTTTTCTGTTTGTTTCACTGGAAAGATATGCCATGGCATTTCCGGAAGGAGCATGACTAATATCGGGAATAACATTTTCTTTTTTAAGTGTACTTTGGATACTGTTAATTACAAAATAATATATCGTTCGATCATTAGAAAATTTTACTTCCATTTTCATAGGATGAACATTTACATCAACAGTGGCGGGATCTAAATCAAGAAAAAGACAATAAATCGGATATTCACCGGGAGAGATCAGTTTACTATAACCCTGGAATACGGCATGATTAATAGATTTATCCTGAATAGGACGACCGTTTAGAAAGATATATTGATGACCCCGTGATCTACGCACTACATCCGGACGGCTAATAAAACCGGAAATCTCCATACCTCCTAACTCATTTTTAAAAGGAATAAGTCCTCGAAAAATTTGCTCACCAAAAACAGCCTTCACCCGCTCATCAATTCCTTCATCTCGTAAATTAAAAACCTGATTATCTTCAATCCATAATTCAAAATGAATATCCGGATAAGCTAAAAAGAATCGTTTCAAGGTAAGTATTATCTGTTGACTTTCAGCATTATCGGAACGTAAAAAATTCCGCCGGGCGGGAGTATTGAAAAATAAATTTTGAATACTCACGGTAGTACCTTCATTAGCTGCTGTTTTGCGAAGAGCCTGAGGTTTTCCACCATTAATAGTATAAATATTTCCGACCTGGTCCTCTTTACGGCGTGTTTTGACTTCCACCTGTGATACAGATGCTATACTCGGGAGTGCTTCCCCACGAAAACCCAAAGTATCAATCTGATAAAGATCTTTTTCTGAATGAATTTTACTGGTAGCATGACGTGCGAATGCTGTTTGTATATCCTCCGTACTCATCCCGAAACCATTATCAACAACACGGATCAATTTTTTACCGGATTGTTCTATATGCACTACTATTCTGGTAGGATCGGCATCAATGGCATTCTCCACAAGTTCCTTTACAACCGAAGCAGGACGTTCTACTACTTCACCGGCAGCAATTTTATTAGCGAGGTTCTCAGGAAGGATGTATATTTTATTTTCATTTGACTTCTTTTTCATTTTTTTACCATATACAAGAATCCCTCTTTATTAAGAGGGATTATAAAATATTGCCGGTTTTTGATAAAACTTATAAAGCGCTTTATATCAAAAATATAATTGACACAATAATAAAAATCGGCATTAAAATTGGTATTGAATATTTAATCATATATCCAAAGAAACTAGGCATTTCAATTCCTGATTCTTCTGCAATAGCCTTAACCATAAAGTTAGGAGCATTTCCTATGTAGGTATTGGCCCCCATAAAAACTGCTCCAAGGGAAATTGCTGTTAAATACCTAATAAATTCGGGATATTTCTGAGCCACATTACCTGCAGCAAATGCCTCTCTAATCTGTGGTTCTGTCAAACCCAGTTTACCGAGAGCGCTATTAAAAAAGGTTAAATAAGTGGGTGCATTATCCAGAAAACTGGAAAGCCCGCCTGTTACCCAAAAATAATGTATTTCTTTTTCCACAGCGGTTACGACAAATGCCAATACCCCATGCTCACCTGCCTTAAGAATGGCCAATGCCGGAATGATAGTCATAAAAATACCGGCGAAAAGATAGGCAACCTCCATTATGGGAAACCAGTTAAAATCATTTCCCTCCCGGATTGCCTTGCTGGTTAATTTAAGAGAAAGGAGTCCCATCCCAATTATCCAGAAATCACGTATAATGTTCTGCATCTGCATGTGGACGCCAAGAACGTTAATTTCAGCTAAATGAACAACCCCGCTGAATAATACGCCAAAGATTATGCCTCCAAGAAACAATAAATTGAATAATCCTTCAACCTTTATTGGTATCTTAGTTTCAGTGTCCACCAATTCCGCTTTATTCTCTTTCTTATAATAATATAAATCAAAAAGATATGTTAAAACTAAAAGAATACTTGCAACGGTCAGCATTTCAGGAAGCAAATTGAATGTCCAGAAAAAACTGACTCCATGTAGAAATCCAAGAAAGAGCGGCGGATCACCGAGCGGTGTTAACGAACCGCCAACATTGGCTACAAGAAAAATAAAGAAAACCACCAAATGCACTTTATACTTTCGCTTTTCGTTGGCCCGCAGTAAAGGACGAATCATCACCATAGCAGCGCCCGTCGTCCCAATCCATGAAGCCAATAAAGTTCCTATTAATATAATTATTAAATTGACTTGTGGGGTTCCTTTTAAAGTTCCTTTTATAAGTATCCCACCCGAAACGGTAAACAATCCCCACAAAAGGATTATAAATGGAATATAATCCAATAAATAAATATGCATAATTTCATGGAAGGCTTCACCATGATAAACCAATAAGAATGGAATTGCAAAAGCTAAAGCCCACATCGCAGAAATTTTAGGAAAATGTTTGTGCCAGAAATGTGGAAATAATAGAGGCCCTAAAGCTATTGACAATAAGATACCGATAAAGGGTATAATACTCCACAGAGGAAGTTCCTCTCCCAGGTTACCTGCATGTTCTGCTGAAACGGCTTCATGATCGTTTGATGTTGTTATCTGAACATGGGTAGTATCAGCAAAAGAAAAACTAAAAGTTAAAAATAGTAAAGCCAGTAAAGCGAGGAATAAATAAATACGGGATTTATTACGAGCCATCAACAACTCCTTAAATATTAATTAAATAAGTCTGTGGCGAACAATAAAATCATTAAGCCACTCATTCATTTCTTCACGCAGTTCTCGAAATGCGTTCTCTTTTTCAAAATCATCTCCTTCAACTAATCTTGGATCGTCGAATTCTTTATGAATTTTCGTTATATTACCCATAAAATATTTCGTTATTTCACGGGCCTTAGCGGATGTTGTTATGATGATTTCAAATTTTTCATGAATATATTTTGTAAAAAGTATCGCTTCAAAACCCGACACATCAATACCTATCTCTTCTAATACTTTTACGGATAACGGATTAATTTCCCCAGGTTCTATCCCGGCATTGATAACATCTACTCTATTAAACGTGATATGTTTAATAAGTGCTGCCATCATGGCACTGCGGCAGGAGTTATCTGTACCGATGACCAGAATTTTCTTTTTCATTCTTAATTCTCTCCGATTGTGCAATGAAATCTATTCAATAGATGTTTATTAAATTAATTATCTCTAAATTTACGAATCTTTTTAATAAAATTCTATGGTTTTTTGAAAATAATTAATAAATATTAAACTTATTTTCTCCAGATATTTGAATTTCAAGATTTCTGTTAAAAATTATTCCTAAATTCACTTTTTTAAGTAACTTAAAAAGCAATAATAAAAATAATGCCGGAACACTATATTAGTCATCTATCTAATTTAAAATTCTCGCCAAGATATATTTTTCGGGACTCTTCATCCTCCGCTAAATATTCAGCAGTTCCCTCTTTCAAAATTCTACCCTCAAAAAGGAGATAGGCCCGATCTGTAATCGTTAGAGTTTCATGAACATTATGATCCGTAATTAAAACACCAATTCCACGATCTTTCAGGTTATATACTATAGATTGTATATCTTCCACGGCAATTGGATCAACACCTGCAAAGGGTTCATCCAATAAGATGAATTTTGGGTCAGTCACTAAAGTTCTTGCTATTTCCGTTCTGCGTCTCTCGCCGCCGGAAAGCTGATAACCCAGACTTTTAGCGATATGAGTAATATTTAATTCACTAAGCAACTGATCGCATCGTTCACGCTGTATTTTTTTAGGTATGCCAATCATTTCCATAATAGCAATTAAATTATTTTCAACGCTTAGTTTTCTGAATATGGAAGCTTCTTGAGGCAAATATGCCACACCTAATCGTGCTCGACGGTACATAGGGAATCCGGTAATCACCGTATCATTCATATAAATATCACCTTTATTGGGCTTTATCATACCGGTTATCATATAAAAAGTAGTTGTTTTTCCGGCGCCATTCGGCCCTAATAATCCGACGATTTCTCCCTGATTTACAGAAACACTGACATTATTTACAACTGCGCGTTTTCCGTAAATTTTAACAATATCTTTTCCCTGTAAAATAGATTTATCTGTTTCAGCGCTATTCAATTTGTATCTCTCCCCGGTAATTTTCAGGATAATAAACTCCTTCAGAGCCACCGATAACCATAAGACTGTCCATTTCACCTTCGGTAAAAAATAGTAAAAGTGTATCAGCGGAAGCATTATTCATACCCTGATCACCTTCCTCATTTATCAAATAATATTGACTCACGGCATTACCACTGGCAATTATTCTTTTAGGTTTATTGTTCATAATCTGCAATTCAATATTTTTAGCATCCAATTTATTATATTTATTCTTTGTAGAATCAACTAGTTCAACAGCTTTGGCATCCTCATAAGAAAATATTTTTTGAACTTCCATGGAATCCATTACAACTTTCAATATCTTTCCGCTAAGTTTATTTTTATCGTACCAGGCAATTGGCTCTTGCCTTAGCCAAATTATCTCCTCATCAACAATATAAATAGCGCTGTCTGCTGTTGCCGTTAATTCCTTTTGGATTATCGTCACACTGTCGCTGGCTACAGCCTTTGCACTATCTGTGGCAAAATATGCCAACTTCTGCGAATATATCCATAATGTATCATTGGAAGTAGAATCGGTTCGGATTAAACAGGAGTTGGTTTGCACCCAAAAAAGACGTTTATTATCAATATATGAACCTTTATCGGCAGTAATTTTTACATTTTCTTTAGAATGATAGACATAAAAATTAATTGCGGCATTCGCATTTTTTGTATTAAAATTATAGATTAATGACTCTGCATAAATTGAATCTTGTGCAGTAACAATCTGAACATTATCATAACAATAAGCCGTCTTTTCAGATGGATAATATTTTATTTTGTCCGCTCTTAGTAGCCGTAACCCATCAAGAACAAGTACATGCCCATCAAAATCTGCATATTTATCTTTATCATAATAAACAGCGCTGTCACAAAATATTTCAAGTGTATCCTGTCTAAAATGTACATTTCCGGTAAAAATCGTCATTTGTTGACCAGAATCGATTCTACCGATGGTAATATCGGCATGGACAAGGCTTATTCCCGATCCTCCATATATAGGTATTAAGTAAATCAGTAATATCATGAATGTATATAAATAAGAACGCACTTTATTGTATATCCAGCTTATTGCTACTCAAACCTCGTGGATTTGTAATCTGATAATTGGTTAAATCCGGATCAGATTCAAAACTATCCCCATATAAAGTATCGACCAAAGTTGTAAACCGAACCGGAATTTTAGAAATAACTTTTTGTTTCTTATTATCCCAATATAATGTATCGGTATTAAGGGTAATGCCGCTATCAGATACAACAACTACATTTCCATAAGCAACCATATCCTGTTTTTTATCAAAAATCTTACCGCCAAGCGCTGTCAAAACTGAAGTATGGTTACCATTTTTATCAAAAAAATCTACCTGAATACTATCCGACAAAAGTGTAATTGATTTCTTTCTAAATTTTTTAATAACACCGGCCTGGATAATCCCGACTTTTTTCCCTGCTCTTGTCAGGGAAGACGTAGCTTCCCAGGTCTCCTGATCAGGAAAGTCCTGACTAATGCCAGCCATTACAGGGTCCTTAGTCCGGTGTTCTTCACAGTTCGTCAACAATATAATTGATATAATAAATAATGTTATAATAAATTTCATTTAATCCCTTTTTGCATCAAATCATGTAGATGAACAACTCCAACAAGTTTTTTATCACTGTTTAAGACAGGCATAGCCAATATTTGATGTTCTTCCATTATTTTATAGGCAACAGCTGCTAATTCATTTTTAAATATAATTTTTGGATTTTTTGTCATTGTCTCTGTAATTGGTTGAATAATGAAATTTTCATTTTGTTCTATAAGCCTGTTTAAATCCCCTGCAGTGATAACGCCGACAACTCTCCTGTCTTCCAAAATAATAGGACATATTCCTCGTTTTCGGGACATTTCAATTACAGCTGTCTTCATGGAGGCGGTCACATTGCAAAAAGGAAGTTTATCCCCTGTTTCCATAACATCTTCAACCCGCAACAGCATTTGGTTACCCAAAGCGCCTCCCGGATGCAACAGAGCATATTCATCAATTGAAAATCCCCGTCCTTCTAATAATGCCACAGCAAGAGCATCCCCCATAACAAGAGTTACGGTAGTACTGGCAGTAGGGGCCAAATCATACGGACAAGCTTCTTTTTCAACACTAATATCAAGAGTCACTGTTGAATAACGGGCTAAACTGGATTTCAAATTACCCGTTATCACAATTATGGGTACTTTCAGGTTGCTTAAAGTAGGAATAAGGCTTAAAATTTCCTGAGTCTCCCCACTCTTTGAGATGGCGATTACAACATCATCTTTATGTACCATTCCCAGATCACCGTGCACTCCTTCGGCGGGATGTAAAAAATAAGACGTAGTTCCCGTGCTCATAAGAGTTGAAGCGATTTTCTTTCCTATGGCACCAGACTTTCCCATACCGGTAATAATAATCCGCCCTCTACTGTTTAATATTAAATTAACAGCGTCACAAAAATTATCATTTATCCTTTCATTCATTTTTTTTATTGCCGCAAGTTCAATATTAATAACTTTTTTAGCTGTTTCTAGTATTATTATATTGGTCATTATATCCCCATTAACATCTCTGTTATACCTCAACATTTCAAATAGAAGAAAGCTTACTCATGCTCTTATACGTATTTCTCTTCTATTGTTTCATAACGCCAATTAAATTAAATAACACACTTTTTCTTTACCCAAAAGATATGGGCTGATACTATTGAATTGTTAATTCTAAATATTACTGTAGAAGTTCCTTAATAATTGCATCAAATTTATTCTGGCGGATTAAAATTTTATCTACCACCTCCCTAACAGCGCCATGACCACCTTCCGCAATGGTTACATAATCACAAATTGCTTTTACCTCATCACGGGCGTTAGCAGGAGCAACGCTAAATCCAACTTCTCGCAATATACTAATATCCAGCAAATCATCCCCAATATAACAAATCTCTTCGTTAGAGAGAGTAAATTCTTCTTTTATTTTTTGAAACTCCGGATATTTATTAAAACTTCCCTGGGAGATCACATCAAATTTCAATTCTTTACCTCTACGTTCCACAACCTTCGATTTCCTCCCCGTAATAATTCCCGTTTTCAGGCCGCCAAGACGAGCTAATGTAATCCCCAACCCGTCCTGAACATTAAATGATTTAATTTCCAGGCTGTCTGATCCAAAAACAATTGATCCATCCGTTAAGACACCGTCCACATCCATTAAAATCATTTTTATTTTACTCATTTTGGATTTCACCGTAAACTCTCCAAATTCTCGTTTTATATCATTAATTTAACTATGAGCCATCAGCGGTCAGTCATTGAAAACTTTA
>JAUVIB010000098.1 GCA_030592985.1 Calditrichaceae bacterium
GAAAAAAACTTAATCCAATTTACTACCCTTAGTGAAATCGGGTATGGTTCCCAAGCATCTGACCTGTCAAGCGGATTTTTTTCAATCCAATTACTAATTATTTTTAGACCGGTTTCTTTATTACAGCCTTCTAAATAATCAAAATAATGTAAATGGTAAATCCAAAGTTTAGGATAGTTTATGTTTATCCAATCAATAGATTCGAATATCAATGGTTTATTAAAAAGGGTTAGTTTATCATTATTATGATTGAATCGATAATGTTTCAATTCCGGATTTCTATATACAGGCAAAGGATGATTTATTCTCCCCTTCTTAAAAAAGTACCTATTCAGATAAAGCCGTATTCTGGCAATAACCTGAACAAATTTCAAATTATAAATTGTATATATGAATCTTAAAATTTTGCTGGGATTAACAATACCAAAATATATATCTTCCATTAGTGTAAATTTACTCCTAAATACATACCAAGTGTATGAAAATCAACGTCGATATATCGAAATCTTTGAAGAGGATTGTTCATAATTATATTTGTTAATCCATAAGATAAAAGATCTATCAACTTATCGACATTATTTTTGTCTTCGTTGTTTAAATCTATATTCTCTTTAACCAACAACATTGATTGAAGTATATAGTTACCATAAGAACTATTCTTCGAATTGTATTTCGGGTTATCACGATGAAAATGATATAAACATCCATTTAGTTTATTTCCATTTGAAAATAATCTAGTGTTTATTTCTCCATTAATATCATTGTAATCAATAACATGGTTAATGCTATTATAAATTGCATCTTCTAACTTTTTCTGAAAATTACTATCAGTAGTATCAACAACGCTGTACAGCTCCACTAATCCCCTTAGTATCATTCCATGGTAATCTGATTTTGTATCGTGCCACTTATAATTGGGTCCTTTTGTCAATGGAATTGGTGAATGCCAACTACCATCTTCTTGCTGATATAAAAAACTCGATCTTGTAATCTCCATAGCAAATTCTAAATACTCGGCTCTTTTTGTTATTTTATACGCCCCAACCATTGCCCAGACAACATGCATCCGGTTATTTATATTATATTTCCCTTCAGTCAACAAATCTTTGTAAGATAACATAAATTCACATGCTCTGTCTATACTTTCAAAAATCTGTTCACACAATTCTGAGTACTCATTATTATTTTGAAAAAAGATATGTCCTTTAGACAATGCTCTTAATGCTATGCTCGATTCATATATATTGGACTTTAAGATCTCAATTGATTCAGAAGATGATTTTGATTTTCTTTTGTACCACCACTGCCATCCACCATCAGAATATTGTTCGGCAATTAAATATTGCAAACCGGAACTTATTCTTGTAGAAAAATTAAATAATGAATCCTGAAATGCTGCATTGTTACAAGCATATATATATCCCAAAATTCTTTTTCCGCTATCCCTAATTAACGGATGGCTGCTGTATATATTCTCATACCATTGATCATAATATTTCCAATTTGGTGTTGGTGATTCTCTATTATCGACAATGTTTGAAAAATAACCTCTGCCCCAACTGCCATTTGGCCATAGCTTTTCTTGAAAAATAACGGAATCAGACAATATTCTATCAATCCTCGGCACCTGATAAAGGTCTTCGGAAAATTCGTGTAAAATATTGAATGCAGTAAAGACAATTGAGTTTTGAATGGTTGTATAAGAAATATTTTCTTCATCGATTTGATGAATGGATAATTGCGAAAAACATACCGGTGAGATTAATAAAAACCACAGAAATAGTATCCAATTGAAGTTGAATTTAGTATCGATCATATTATTTAAGGAGCATCATCTTTCCAAGTTTACTATAAGCTCCCAATACAATTTTATATATGTACAAACCACTTTGACAATTTTCAGGCGTCCACGTTATACTATATTGACCACGTTTTTTCCCGGAATCAATTATTTTATCAACCAGATTACCGTTGATATCAAAGATAGATATAATCGCCGAACCTTCTTTTGGTACATAATAGTGGATAGTTGTTTCATTGTTAAATGGATTGGGATAATTAAATGTTTTTGGTGCAACAACACTAATAGTAAATGATTGTGTTGATGAAGCGCCATGAATATCAGTGACTTTAATCGACACATCAGCTTGAACTCCAATCTCATCCGGAGTCCATCCTTTAAGATACCAATTCCTCTTATCAGTCCATGTCTTTCTAAGGCTCAACCATTCCGGAGCTTTTATTAGTTTTACCGTCGGGTATCCATATATATTATCCTTACTCTCATCTTCAATTTCAATTATATATTTATAGGGATAATCCGGTAATAATTCAGTAGGCGGAGTTGAAACAATTATTGGGGGATTATTCTTATAATTTGTTGTATCACCATATGCAATCCCATCAATGATTGCGCCAATCATTCTTTTACCATAATCCAACCCGACTCCTCCATCATAACTATACGTTGTGAGACCAAATTGCTGATAAAATTTATAATATTCTTCGTACCGCTGATACCCATAATATAATTTGCTATTACCAAATATTTCAGAAATACCCTTTGATACAACGACACAATTATATTTGACTGTATCGCCCATATTCCATCCTAAATCAAAAACGAGTGTCCATATTCCGTTCAATTTTTCGAAAAGTTTTGTACTATCACATCTTTCATAACGATATTTGATATTATTACTATTGATATAATTCACTTCAATTGTCGCTACCGAATCTATATTTTCAATAACCGTTTCCACTGAATAGGTTGTAAATAATGGTCCACCACTATAATCATAATGTTTATAAAAATATTTATTACCGACCGACAAATCTTTTGCATCCATATTGAGGAATTGATTTGTTACCGGTGAAACCCGGCAGGTATTTCTTGCATCGGAACGATACTTTGGCCAGGAACTGTGTGCTAATTCTTTACTATCTGTTTGAATGGCAAATATTTTGCAATGAAAATATTCAGGACCCCGAACGCTTGTAGAAAAATACGCGACACCATTTGAATCCATTGCAACGGGAGAAACAATTTTATCATCAGTTTTAATACTCCATTTAATACTTCCATCCTCCCCCACTGCAAAAAATGTACTATCGTTCCCTAAATAAATTATACTACCTGATCCGATTGCCGGCCCATGGGTAATACTACAATCGAAATATTTTGCCCAATTGAATTTTCCTTCGCTATTAATGGAATATAAATAATGTCCTGAGCCAATATAAATATTACCGGAAGTATCAATTACCGCCGATGTACCTATCTCATCGTACGTAGTCACAGACCATTGTTTGCTTCCGTCAGGATTAATTGCAAATAGATCCTTCGATACACTCACATAAATTGTACCATACGGGCCGATTGAAAGTGCATTACTACTTCCCCCATCAAGATAATATGACCATTTCTCTATACAGTTTGGATCGAGGGCAATCAAATAATTACTACTTGTAAAGAAAATATCTCCATTGATATCTATTGCAGACGATGTTTGATATATCTCCGATGAAGATCGATATGTCAATCTTGTCGTCCCATCCTGATTGATTGCATAAAATATATTGCCGTTTCCAGCGTAAATTGTACCATCAGTGTTTACTGAAGGTTCTAATACATACCCATAACCAAAAAGATGTTGTGACCACCATTTTAGGACACGTTCTTCGGGATTCACTGCAACGATTCTATGATCTTCACCATATACTACTGTACCATCAGGGCATATAACTGCACTTGATAGTGGCCCCTCATAACAACAACTTAATTTAAAAATTAATTCACCAAAAATATTTAAAGCATATAGTCCACATACTTCTGCCTCATACATAAAATATACAGAACCATCCTTATTTATTGCCGGGCAGGACTTAATAATTTCTTGAGAATCTGTCGCAAACATCCATTTTATTCTGTTCACATGCACCTTCACAACGGCAACTGAAGAACCATCTTGATAATCATCCACAGTTAAAGAAAACAGATAATCAGAATAAATAGTATCCGGAATTGAAACATTGATTTTACTTGATATAGAATCTGAAAGTATGATTATGGCTTCCTCGGGTTTATCGATAATTCGCCATTTATAATTTAACAAATCACCATCAGGATCTGACGACAAAGAACCATCTAAAGTAACCACACTTCCTAGATTACAAGAAATGTAATTTTGGGCAACTTTTGCCCGGGGACAATGTAAATTGTGATTATTACCCTGATTTTGATTATTTTTTCCAAATTTAGGCCATGCCGAATTAGCTAGCCCCGTACTCTCAGTATAGATAGCATAGATTCTATCATAGGATTCAAAAATAATCGTACCATCGGAAGCGATTGCCGGATTTGAATGAATTGTATAGTTAGACTCAAAAATCCATTCTAATGTACCATTGAGATTAATAGCCTGAAGAGCTGTACCGGATACGACATATATGGTCCCATCTGAACCAATTGCTGGTGAATACATATGCGAATCATTTACGTATAAATTCCATTTAATTGTTCCGTCAGATTGAACAGCATAGAGGTAATCATCATCAGTACTTATATAGATAATATTATCTAAACCTATTACCGGGGTGGTAAAAAAATGAGAATCTGAGTCATGGTTTGTCTTGATTTTCCATTTTACAGTACCATCAGGATTTATAGCACTAAGCTGATAATCCGAATTTGCTATATAGATAGTACCATCATTGTCAATAATAGGAGATGAATATGGTGAAGAAATAAAAAATTCCCTTATTTTAATTTCCCATTTTTTACTGCCATCTGGATTTATAGCATATAGCATACCTTCGTCATACGTAGTAGTGAAATAAATTGTGCCATCTAATCCAATAGCAGGTGAGGCAGATATTTTACTATTTGTCTGAAAAAACCATTTGATTGTTCCATCATAATTTAATGCGTAAAGGATATTTCCTGATCCAATATAAATAGTACCATCTGAATCTACTGCCGGTCCAATGTAAATATAACCATCTGTACCAAATTCCCACTTTTTAGATCCATCAGGATTAAACGCATATAAGGTTCTTCCATTTCCAATATAAGTAGTACAATCCGGGCCAATAACCGGAGTCTTGCCACCGTATATAAGGAAGGATTTACCTATTTCAGTTCCATCGGAATTAATTATATAAAAGTAAGGATACGCTTCGGCAATAATTGTACCGTCCGGAAATATTGCCGGAGAACAGTAGGCATCATATTGAGGAGAAAAATTTCGTTTTAATAATAATGACCATTTTACAGTTCCGGGAGTCTGCGCTAATAATGATTGTAAAAGAATAATCGAAATAAACTGAACAAAAACAAAAATGTACTTTTTATTCAATTTTTTCCTTTCCTTGTTATTCATTTCTTTTGAATCTTAATAGTAAGAATTGTTGGATTCCACCAATAAGCACCCGTTGCTATTAGATAAATTTTTTCAGTGGCAACCGCTGTAATTTCTAAATCTTCGGAGGGAAACTCTATCATTCCTGCAATTTCATCATAAAAATACGTAAAGTTCACATTCTCCCGGTAAGCTGAAACTAACACTGATATTTGATCATCATAAGCACCTCCTTGAGAAGATGTTTGGAGAGAAAAAGTGTAATTAGTGTCGGCTACTGAATTGAAATATAAGAGTTTCATCTCTCCGGCACTGATAGAAACAGTTTGCTCGATGCCAATTTCAATTACCGTTGCTTCATTTTTATCGAGAAGATCTACTTTTATTCCAAAGGTTCCTTCAATGTCCGATGTTCCACCAGTAGCAGTACCATAACCGGTGATTTTTAAAAATACATACCCGGTTGCATCCGCCATTATGATTTTTGGTGCTCCATTCATCTGAATCAAACGCCCTCCCGGGAAATACAAGGTTTCCTGGTCATTATGATAACAAGCAACTTCAATACTATTGGCTGTATAACCAAACAAGTCGCCATCATACCAAGCAATTTTATAAAATTCCCCTTTTTGGGCTTGAAAAAAGAACCATAATTCCTCATTTTTATTTAAGTATCCAATTTTAATTTCAGATAATGTTATTTCCGGATTATTTTCAAATTCGCCGGTCTTTACTTCAATGATATTACTGCCGCCAATCTGTCCATATTCATTTAATACAAAAACTCGATAAAAGAATCTTGATGAATGGGACATAGAATCAACAAAGCTTGTATCTAATGCAGTAGTTGCTACATGAATTAGCTCTCCCGTGGTTTCATCGAGACCGGATGTTGTATGTTTATAAATTTTATATTCCCTGAAATCACTAGCGGTCGATCTTGTCCAAACCAGATTTATCTTATTTACTGTCAATTCCTGATCTATTACAGCTTCCTCTAAATGAACCGGTTTTGGTAATAATAAAGCCTCTAATAATAGATCCTTATTTACCTCTATGTTTTCATTACGTATAGAAAATTGTCCATTATCAGATTGCTGCTTTATGGATAATTCATGCGAACCTTTTGTCACATCCTTTATTGTAAAACTGCCATCACTTGATGTTTTTGTAGTCCAGTTCAATGCATTGTCTATCTTGACAGTAGCATTCTCTACAGGTCCGGCGCTGTTTAGTACTTTACCTTCGACGGTAAAGAATTCCCCATCCGGATTAACACTGTTTTTTTCACAACCGAAAAATAATACAAGCAATAAAATCAAGGAGATACAAATATTTTTACACATTTTGTTGTTTCCTTTCTATGGTAATATTAACAGTACATGAAAAATAAATCAACAACAATTTGTAATTTTCCGGTAGATATCAATATACTTTGTTTTCTCTTCTTCCCAGGAAAATTTTTCTTTCGCAATATTCTTGATATCCTCTCTTGAGACTTCATTATTTTCAATACTAGTAATAAGGTTTTCAACTGCTATTTGAAAATCCCGGCTATCCCTGGAATTGACCGTATTGCCGACCTGATATTTTCTTACAATATTTCCAACTTCGCAACTATCCGGAGCTATAACTGGCAAACCAGTATAAAGATATTCAAAGAATTTTTGAGGCAGCCCAAGTTTATTATTTGTGATATTTATATCAAACATTATCAAACCAATTGTAGCGGTTCTTAAATATCCCGAAATCTTTTTATGGTCTATCCATTCAACGAATTTGATGTTTTTGCCAATCTTGAGCTTTTCTATCAGTTGTTTAATTTTCTTTTGATTTTCAGGTGAATCACTATTTTTCCCAATAAAAAGACACAGTATTTTTGGATAATTCTTTTTTAACAGGGCAACACCTTCAACAATTGTTTGCAATCCTTTGCTTAAATTAATCAAACCGGTGTGAATTAATACCGGATAATAATCAGACAAAATATCGATATTCACACTTTTCTTCTTAATCAGTTCATCAGAATAATTGTGAATCACACAAACCGGACATGCTAAGAAATCATATCTTCTTTTTATTACTTCGGATACTGTAATTACCCTATGGGAAAACAGGGATAAAAACTTCATATAGAATTTCAGAATCCTTTGAACACTCTTTTTTAAAATAGCAGGTACTTTATCATCCAATCTTGAAGGATAATATTCATGCGCATCAAAAATAACCGGGATTTTCCGAATTCTCCCGATAAGTACACCAACTAACCACGAATCCAGTTCATTACACTGGATAACATTTGGTTTTTGATGTATGGCAATTTTAAAAAGATAAAATAAAGTGATAATCCGATTCTTTGGTTGATTTACACCTTTTATTACAATGTTACCAATTCTTTCATGTTTTGTTAAATAAGGTCCAATAATGACAACCTTATAGCCATCTTCTGATAATGACTTAGCCTCCTTTTGAAAAAGCCGGGTATCTTTGGCGGGATGTAGTGAATTTATAAATAAAACTTTCATTAACTCATGTCACCATTTATCTGTAAACTTGTATTTTTCAAAATCCAGTTGAAAATATATAACAACAATAAAATCAATAACAAACCCCTCGTTAATAAAATTGAAGTGAAATTCGTAGAGACGAACGTGAACGAAAATGCCATCACTGTTGCAGTGGTGAACGTCACATAGAAAATATTTTTTTGATAATTTGATAGTTGAAGCAATTTATAAAATAAAAAATGGATAAAAAACCCGACGCCAAATGATGATAAGATAACTCCAAGCCACCCAAAGTCAGCCCAGAAATACCCTACATATACAGAATTTGCATTACCGGTTGTGAATGGTAATTTCCACCATACTTTTGCGACGTAATTTGCTAAATTGAATAATCCATCCGAATGAAGCCAAGAGAATAGATTAGAACATCTCCCAAGTAAGAATTCATGATTTGTCGGAAAAATCTTAAAATACTCGAATAATACTTCTGCTGGAATAACAAATACTCGTAGAAGCATACTATTTAATAGATTCTCAGGTGATCGAAACTCGGGACTTGAGACAAAATGATATACGATATAAGGAAAAGTAAAAATTAAAATTGTAAAGAAAACAATGAATTTCAAACTGATTCGTTGCTGTTTCATAAAAAACAGTGCTGCAATTCCTAAGAACAATGCCGCAGTTGGCGCCTTGGCAATGGTTAACGAATTATTTACAATCCCAAGTATCAGGAAGAGTATAAATAAATAATTATATCTTTTTTGTTTGTGCGTAACACTAAGAAATAAACTTCCCAATATTCCAAATGGTAAAAACAGATCCCTCAACCAAGCGAAAAGGTATTTCTCCATGAAAGTTACCTGGAGAAGCTTCATCGATTCTTCTCTTAAAAGCCATAACGTTGAATAGGCAAGCGGATTTGTAATCATCTCAATTAATGGAACTGCAGGAGTACGGTATAGATAAAGAGCAAATACCATTAATGAAAAAGTGAATAAAATCAACAACAACTCATAAATAAATTCATCAACAGGTGATTTTTGAAAAGTACTATGATAAAATTGATTTATATTATGACTTTTTATTAAGAAAAAACGATTTGACGTCAGTAATCCAATGGGGTAAAAAATGTAAAACGTTAGAATAGCGAAGAAATAAGGATATCTCATTGGATTTTGATTTATACATGCAATATATACTGCCGGTAATGCAATTAAGGTTGTATAACTCAATAGAACAATTGATGGCATTGATAGAATACGCACACCTGAAAAGCCATATTGTGAACGATATTTAAAGATAATGATCTCATAAAATATTAACGCCAAAACCAGACTATTCATGAACAGCCATACATCATCTCTTAAGACAATTAGTAAAATAGATAGAACAATTGGCAGGATAAATAATATATTTTTATCTAAATCAAATCTCATTTGAATATC
>JAUVIB010000017.1 GCA_030592985.1 Calditrichaceae bacterium
AATAAATATGTTGAAGAATCTAAGCGGCAAATATTATTACAGATGAATATCGTACCAAAAGAACAAGAAAAAATTGTGCATCAAGCCCTCGGAGAATATAATAGAACTATAGGCGAATTTAATGTTTTGGTTGAGAAAGAATTTGGAGTGGTTGATGCTTCCGGAAGAGATTACTATATGCAGCAGAATTATGCAAATCAGATGATTGATTTAACAAATGGGTTAAGCACTGGTGTTATAGATGAATATAATAATACACTGGATTTTGCTAGTGAAAATAACATAAAAAATGATCTAATTAAAAATACTGAAGATAACATGCTTCGTTTTGTCGTAGAAATTACAGATACTTTGTATATTTTTTCAGATGAAGCAAATGTATTTAAAGAACAATATAGAGTAAAATTTGATTCAACTGAAAACTATAATTATGATGATGCAACTTCCGCATTTGATGAATTTTATTATTCGATAACTGATAAAGCTCGAGAAATTCTAGAAAAATCACTGGAAATTAAAGAGGAAAAAGACATAAAAAGTCTATGGGCTAATAAGATATTATTAAGATTGATAAAAATTGATCCTGTTTCATTTGCAGATAATGTTGAAAAAGATAAAATATTATTGACATCAGATGAATCGTGGAAGGCAACAACGGAATATTATGAAGAGGTATGGCCAATAATTGATTTCGATGACAGTATGTGGAGACAGGCTGAAATTATACAGAATAGTGTAAACCAATTTTCCGGTCTTGACATCCAACCATCGGCAATTTGGATAAGAATGGCGGCCGCTGTATCAACAGCAGACAGTTCTTTTGAATATGATAGTTTATCAATGACAGGTACAGATAGTTTGGTGCTTAGTGGTAATGATTTACCCGGATTAGAAAGTGATTCATTGGGACTAACAGAAGAAATATCTGATAGTACGGAAAATAATATAATAACAGATATCTCACAAGATTCACCGGATATTGCTGGAAATAATAGTAATGCAGATTCTGTTGTATTTTTTAGGAAAAATTTCGAAATAAACGGTACTCCGTTAGATGGGAATTTTTATGTTACTGCAGATAATGATTTTCGCATATATTTAAATGGAGAATATCTACTTGATGATGATGCTGATGATTATGGGAAGCTTGATACTCTTGATTACTATACCTTTGATATTATATTAAAACAAGGTAAAAATGTTATTGGTATTGATGTGGAAGATAAAGATCATTCGCGGCAGGGGTTAAAGTTCTATGGTTATATTGAGGTATTGCCAGCAGATATTACAGCCGCTGCAGAGGAAAAAGCAAAAGTAAAGAAAATAGAAATTGATCCGATAGTATTAAAAAAGGTAAATATTCTAAACAAAAATAGAATTTCAAAGGAATAAAGGTTGAATAAAAATGAAAAATAAATTAAATTTGGTTTTGTACATATTTATTATTATTCTTATCTATTCTGCTTCTGCATTTTCTCAAGATGCTAATAATCAACAGCAAAACCAGGAAGCTACAGGCGATATCATTGAATTGCAGGCAACAGAGATAAAAGTTGTTATAGAAAAGCCGCAAGTCACCCTGTTTAGCGATAGGATAAAACCAAATTTCGATGAAGTACAAATGCAGAAATCATTTATACCGGAAATAGTAGGCGCCGGTGAAAATTTTATTATTAGAGATAAGAGTTCTGATAGAAATAATTATATTATTGATATAAAAAAAATTACTAATAAACAGAGATGAAACTTAAGTATATTTATTAATCAAGGAGGAGTCCTTAAATGGAAATTTTTATGCATCAATTTGGTCAATCCTTTGGCTGGAGTAATGATGGGTCATTCTTTATGTATTTTATAGCATTATTTGGAGTTGTGTCCTTAGCTATTGGAGCAGAACGTGTTTATTATATAATGGTTCGTTCAAATGTGGATGCCAATAAATTTATGGCTGAAGTCAGAAAACTTGTTGCTGGTGGAAATATGGAACGCGCAGTCCAGTTATGTGAAAAAGGGAAACAAAAAGCCCTTCCTTATGTTGTTTTACGTGCATTAAAAAGAGCTAATGAAAGCGAAGAACTGGATTTTCGTGCTATTCAAAATGCAGTTGATGAAGCAACCTTAGAGGTAATTCCTAAGTTGAAAGAGAGAACCAATTATTTATCGATGTTAGCTAATGTAGCAACATTAACGGGACTAATGGGTACGATTTATGGTCTGATCCTATCTTTTGCCGCTGTAGGTAGTGATACTGTCGCCGAAGCTGATAAAAGTAAAATGCTTGCCAGTGGTATTTCTACTGCTATGAATACAACAATATTTGGACTTGTTGTCGCTGTTCCAACTCTTATTATTTATACGGTAATCTCAAATAACACATCAAAGATTATTGATGAATTAGATGAGCATTTGGTGAAATTAATTAACTTAATTACCGGTAATCGTTAATAGAAAAATATTTTAATGTTTTGATAAGATAAGGGATTAAAAATGGCATATAAACCTTCAATGCGCACGAAAAGTGATAGCCTTGAAATGGAATTAGATATACGGCCGGTTATGAATCTTATGGTTGTTTTGATTCCATTACTAATTGTTAGCGCAGAATGGGTAAAATTGTCTGTATTAGAAATAAATATTCCTCCTAGTAAAAATGCTGGTAGTGGTGGTGATGATAATTCCCAAGAAAATAAAGAAAAAGAAAAACTTCTTGGCTTAACAATTGCCATAACTCACGATGGTATTACTATTGCGAATGCAAGTACGATCTTAAGCAGTGATAAT
This sequence comes from Calditrichaceae bacterium, assembly GCA_030592985.1. Taxonomy (GTDB): domain Bacteria; phylum Calditrichota; class Calditrichia; order Calditrichales; family Calditrichaceae; genus JAUVIB01. The sequence goes on from JAUVIB010000017.1 coordinate 2,782, forward strand.
GAAGCTGAAGATGGCCCCGGTGGTCCCACAGTTCCCAAAAATCCTGATGGCTCTTACGATTATGATGTGTTAATAACGAAATTAATAGACATAAAGAAGAAAATCGTAGGAAAAGGCTTTAAAGATGAAGATAGGGCGGTTATCACAGCCTCTGCTGATATTGAGTATCAGGTTATTATCACTGTGATGGATAAAATACAGATGTATGAGGAAAATAATAATATTTTACCTCTATTCCCGCAGATAAATTTTGGAAATGTACTATAAAAATTAATTGGAGATAAGGCTTTATGGCTTTCACACCATCAAAAGCAAAGAAAAACCTTGAAAAAGAAGAAGGTTCACTAAATATGAACGCTATGATGGATATGATGACCATCATATTATTGTTCTTGTTAAAATCTTTTTCAACGGAAGGCGCATTAATAACACCATCTGAGAATTTACGTTTACCTAATTCAACTTCAGAGGAAAAAGCGAAAAAAGAATTAATGGTATCTATATCTCAAAAAGAAATATTAGTGAATGATCAACCTTTAATGCCTATTAATGAACAAACAGTTCCAAAAGGTCAAATGTTGATTCCAGCGTTAGCGGCTAAATTAGCTGAATATGCGGACCAGGAAAGAGAATTGGAGATTGAGGTCGGTAAAGAGTTTACCCATATGGTTGTTATTCAGGGAGATTATAAAATTTCTTTTGAAATGATGATGAAAGTTATGTTTACTTGCGCCAAATCAGAATTTTATAAAATTCGCTTATTGACTATAAGAGTTGGTTAACATATAAAATTAAAATAAAGGTTAAGAATGAAGCAGTCTAAATCTGTGCCAAACAAACAAGGTGCACTCAGACCAGCTGCAGCAGGCGGTTTTCGTCTCACTGCATTTCCGAAGGAATTTGAGAAGAACTTATTAGATGGTTTTGATAGGCGCTACTATCTTATTTTACTATTATCGTTTTTGTTTATATATGGTAATGTAATAATTTTTGCGAATAAAGAATATTCTCAGGAAGCGATAAACAACGCCGTTAAAAAAAATTATCTAAAAAAGTTTTATGATACAGAATTTATTGTTGATACCCAACCTGAAGAAGAAACTGACTCTATGTCTGGTGGAGAAGAGGAAGTGCAGGAAGAAAAAGTTGATGAACGCGCCAAAAAGGCTGAAGGAAAAAGAACGGAAGCCGCAGGTACTTCAGCAGCCGATAGGCGTGCAGCAAGAAAAGCAGCTGCATCTCAGAGAAGTGCACAAAGAGCAGCAATGGAACAATCTGTAGCCGGAACAGGTATATTAGCCGAATTATCTGCCGGTGGTGGTGAAGGATCTGGATCAGCTGTATATGATGTGCTTGGAGATCAGGGTGCTGGTGGTGTGGGGAATTTAGATCAGGTTCTTGGTGGTGTTAGTGGACTGCAATCAGCATCTTCCGGATCAAGAAGATCCGTTTTAGGTGCAAGATCAACCGGCGGTGGCGCCGGAGCGGCCGGAATTGATGATTTGATTGAAGGAGGCGCTGGCCAGAGTGGATCCGTCTCTATTAAAAGAAGAGGAAAATTCTCTATAAAAATAGATAAAGGGTCTGTATCCGGGAAGGGTTCCAAATCAGCCAACAGATCTGCTGATGCTATCGGTAGTGTTGTAAATAAGCATGCTGACGCTATTGAGAACTGCTATAAAAAAGAAGCCAGGATTAATCCAAATCTAAAAGGCAGCATTAGTATGCAGTTTACAATTCTTCCAAATGGTAAAGTTAGCAATGTAAGGGTTATAAATTCTACATTACGTAATAAAAAAGTTGAGTCTTGTGTACAGCGTCGTGTTAGAAGCTGGAGATTCTCGACAATAGATAAAAAAGAAGGGAACGTTACATTTAGACAGAAATACATATTTAGCAGCTAATAGATTTTAAAGCCGCATTTATGCGGCTTTTTTTTTGTACTTGATAGTAATTATAATTCATTCACCGTAGATTCTGTAATATTGTTATTTAAATGGGAGAAAAAAATACGTGAGACGAACCTATACATGTAATGAACTTACTTTAAAAAATATAGGAGAAGATGTTGTCTTAAATGGATGGGTGCACAGTAAAAGAGATCATGGTTCTCTCATTTTTATAGACCTAAGAGATAGATATGGATTAACGCAGATTGTTTTTAATCCTGAAACAAATAAAAATATCTATATGCAGGCCAAGGAATTGAGAAGCGAATATGTATTGGAAATACACGGAAAAGTTGAAACCCGACCTCAGGAATCTTTAAATAATGCGATAAAAACCGGTGAAATCGAGGTTGAAGTAAAAGATTTAATTGTATTGAATAAATCCAAAACTACACCTTTTGAAATCTCTGAAGACAATGAAATTAAAGAAGAATTACGTCTTACTTATAGATATTTGGACTTACGAAAAAAGAAACTTCAAAATAATTTTATTTTAAGAAGTAAAGTAAATCAAATTACACGTAATTTTTTATATAATAATGATTTTTTAGAAATTGAAACCCCTATACTTATGAAAAGTACTCCGGAAGGAGCAAGAGATTTTTTAGTACCCAGCAGAAATCATCCGGGAAAATTTTATGCACTACCACAGTCTCCTCAAACCTATAAACAATTATTAATGATAGCTGGTTTTGACCAATATTTTCAAATTGTAAAATGTTTCCGGGATGAAGATTTACGTAAAGACAGACAACCGGAATTCACACAAATTGATATAGAAATGTCTTTTGTGGAGGTTGATGATGTTATTGACATGGCAAGTAAACTGATATGCGAAATATTTGAAAAAAGTATCGGTTACAAAATTAAACTTCCAATTGAGGAAATTAGTTATAAAGAGGCCTTTGAACGTTTTGGAAATGATAAACCGGATTTAAGAATTCCTTTTGAAATTGTTACATTAAATGAGTTATTTAAGAATTCAGAATTTATGGTATTTAAAGAAACAATTAAAAATAAAGGTAGTATTGCCGGGATAAAAATTAAAGGAGGCGTTTCATTTACACGTAAAAAAATAGATTTAATGATAGAAGATGCTAAAAATAAAGGAGCAAAAGGCCTTGCTTATTTGAAATTTAAAGATGGTAATTTTGAAACAGGTATCTCAAAATTTTTGTCTTCTGATGAAAAAGATTCATTAAAAAGAAAATTTGAATTAGACGATGGAGATTTATTACTCCTTGTAGCGGATAGTTACAATGTTGTATATCCTATTCTTGGGGAAATAAGATTAGAAATCGCTAATGAATTGAATTTAATTAATGAAAATGAGTATAATTTCCTGTGGGTAGTAGATTTCCCACTACTTGAATTCAGTGAAGAAGAAAATAGATTCGTTGCCAGACATCATCCTTTTACACAGCCAAAGTTATATAGTGAGAATATATTTGATGAATCACCTGAAAATATTATTGCAAAAGCTTATGATTTAGTTCTTAATGGAAATGAAATAGCAGGAGGTAGTATTAGAATTCATCAAAAGAAATTACAAGAAAGAATGTTTGAAATATTAAAAATATCGAAAAAAGAAGCTGAACAAAAGTTTGGATTTTTGCTTAATGCTTTACAATACGGTGCACCACCTCATGGTGGAATTGCTTTTGGCTTAGATCGATTGATTATGTTATTAACAAAAGCAAAATCAATTAGAGATGTAATTGCCTTCCCGAAAACTAATTCAGCCTATTCACTCATGGAAGGAGCGCCTTCATATGTTGTCGATAATCAAATAAATGATCTTCATTTAAAATTAAAAAATATATAACAGTAGTATATTTTTACTTGACTTGTTTAATAAAATTTATTACGTTTCATTTAAATTATAATCAACCACGGAACTATATCTTAGGAGGCTTTATCTATGGAACGCTTAAGGAAAGCATTTACATCTATTCTTCTCGTTCTTTTTGCTATTGGGACATTAGCAGTAACAAGTTGTACAAAACATCCCAATGAAGAACAAATCAAGATGTTAGAAGAAACAAAATCTGCTGCATTAGCTGCTGAACAAACTCATGCAGAAAAAACTAAAGAACGTCAGGCTTTAGAGCGTGAAGTGAAAGTAAAGGAAGCAGAGTTGGAAAAAATCAAGGCTGATAAAGAAAAAGTTAAACAATTCTTAGAAAATAATAATTAAACAAAAGAGGAGAAACAGTCTCATGAGAATTAATACAAATTATGTAATTGCAATACTCGTCTCTTTCTTGGCGTTTAATTTTCTTGCAGCTCAAAATTCATACGATTATGAAGAAATGGAAATGGAACAATATAATGCCTTATTAGGTGAATGGCAGCAAAAATTAGATACACATAAGGCTGGTATTGATGAAGAGCAAAAAAAGATTGATGAATTAAATGCAAATAAAGATCAACTTCAGGCTGATATCGATGGTACATGGAATGATATCTTTACCATGACCGGCTTAACAAAACAAGATTATGATAATTACACAAATGGCTTAAACCAATTAAAATCTGATGCAAGTGCTCTTTTAAGCTTATCACCCGAGCAGATCTATGAAAGAATGAATGAAGTAGATGCATTACAGGCTAAATTAGATGAAGCCAAAAAGAGCCCTTTCTCTGTAATGAGTGATAATGCCAAAGTAGTTTCAGATGTACAAAGTATTATTGATCAGATAAGAGAAAAAGGAAAAGCTGCAATACCTCCATCTTATACAGTTGTCCGTGGCGATCATTTATGGAAAATTGCGGGAAAAGAAGACATTTATGGTGATTCATATGCATGGATGAGAATTTATACTTCAAATAAAGATCAGATAAAAGATCCTAATCTGATTTATGTTGCCCAGATATTTAACATTCCTCATCAAATTGGACCAAATGAATATTTAGTATCAAAAGGTGATAATTTGTCAAAAATTGCCGGATTCTCTAATGTATATGGCAGTCCGTTTAAATGGCAAAAACTTTATGAAACTAACAAGTCAACAATTGCTGATCCTAATGTAATCTATCCTTATCAGCTATTACAAATTGCTCGATAAAAGATAAAACGATTTTGAAAAAAGCTTTCGGCCTTTTAACCGAAAGCTTTTTTTGTTTATAGGAAACAATATAACTAATGAACATCATATCTGAATATATTTATAAATTTAAAGCAACTGATAATATCCGTATTTTGTTAGGTACACATGATCAGTTTTTAAAAATCATCGAAGATAAATATAACATAAAGTTAATATTAAAAGACAATTCCCTAAAAATATTAGGAGAAGAGAATACGATTGACATTGTTAAAGATATATTAGCAGAAATATCTTTAATATATAATAGCAAAGGTGATATATCGCCGGACGATATTAAAATATTATTACAATTATCTGATGGCGTCGGTGTACAAGGATATTCTAAAGGCAATATATTTATCGCAATGAAAAATGGAAAAATTATTTATCCAAAATCTGAAGGACAATTAAAACTGATTAAAACTTTGGAAAATAATGATATTGTTTTTACATTTGGACCGGCCGGAACTGGAAAAACTTATTTGTCTTTTGCCCAGGCAGTATCCTATTTATAAGCCGGAAAAATAAATAAAATTATTTTATCCAGACCGGCTGTTGAAGCTGGAGAAAGTTTGGGTTTTTTACCCGGTGATTTTAAAGAAAAAGTGGATCCCTACTTAAAGCCGCTGTATGATGCGCTTGAAGACATGCTTCCAAAAGAGACACTTGTAAAATATATTGAGACAGAAGTTATTGAAGTGGTTCCGCTTGCTTTTATGCGCGGCAGGACATTAAATAATGCTTTTGTAATATTAGATGAAGCGCAAAATAGTACTTTTATGCAAATGAAAATGTTTTTAACTCGATTGGGAAGAAATACGAAGTCAGTTGTTACAGGGGATATAACGCAAATAGATTTACCAAGTATAAATGATTCCGGTTTATTGAGTAGTATCAAAATACTAAAAAAAATTAAAGGTATAGCTTTTGTAGAAATGCAAAAAGATGATGTTGTAAGGCATGAATTAGTTAAAGAAATTATTGCAGCATATGAGAAATATTCCCAAAAAAAATAGTTTACGGCTTTTTTAGTTGATATTATTCCTTTAAATAACAATTATACATTCTTGCTTAATTTGTAAAATATAGGTAAATTTTAATCTTGATTATAAATAAACAGGGCAGGAGGTTTGATATGAATGAGTTAAAAGAAGTTGTTATTATTGATGCAGTAAGAACTGCGATTGGTAGTTTCAATGGTTCATTAAAAGATATATCAGCTCCGAAACTCGGTAGTGAGGTAATAAAAGCACTCATAGAACGTACAGGAATTGATCTAACAGCCGTTGATGAAGTTATAATGGGTAATGTACTATCCGCAAATGAAGGACAAGCACCGGCAAGGCAGGCGGCATTAGGGGCAGGATTGCCGATAAACGTATCCTGTATGACAATTAATAAAGTCTGCGGTTCCGGGTTAAAATCTGTAATGCTTGCAGCACAGGCTATCACAGCGGGTGATGCGGATGTGGTAATTGCCGGCGGAATGGAGAACATGTCACAGGTTCCCTATTATCTGGAAGGTGCTCGTTTTGGTTTTAAGATGGGAAATAAAACCATTGTTGACGGAATGGTCAAAGATGGTTTATGGGATGTATATAATAACTATCATATGGGGAGTGCTGCCGAGTTATGTGCAAGGGAGTGTAATATTTCTCGAGATGAACAAGATAGTTATGCAGAAATGAGTTATAAAAAAACCCAAAAAGCGATTGGACAGGGTGTCTTTAATAATGAAATTGTAACGGTAAATGTGCCACAAAGAAAGGGAGATCCAGTCGCTTTTAAAATTGATGAAGAACCTTATAAAGTGAATTTTGAAAAGCTAAGAAAATTGAAACCTGCTTTCGAAAAGGATGGAACTGTAACAGCTGCCAATGCATCTTCAATAAATGATGGAGCTTCAGCCGTTTTAGTAATGTCTATGGAAAAGGCGACAGAATTAAACCTAATTCCCATGTGTAAAATTATTGCTCAGGCATCGACAGCTAAAGCGCCCGAATATTTTACAACAGCACCAACTGATGCAATTAATAAAGCATTGAAAAAAGCAGGGATAAAAATTGAAAACATCGACCTATTTGAAATTAATGAAGCATTCTCTGTTGTATCAATTGTAAATAATAAATTGCTGAATTTATCAACAGAAAAAGTAAATGTCAATGGCGGAGCTGTCGCATTGGGTCATCCGATTGGAGCAAGCGGTGCAAGAATACTTACTACATTGATACATGAGATGAAAAGAAGAGATTTAAAGCTCGGTTTAGCTTCATTGTGCATCGGTGGTGGTGAAGCATCAGCGTTAATTGTAGAAAATATATAGGAGTTGGTGATGGTGGAAAAAATAAGTATCATTGGCGCCGGTATAATGGGAAATGGAATTACACACTGCTTTGCTTTGCACGGGTATGATGTTAATCTGATAGATATTAATGAAGAAATTTTACAAAGAGCCTTGCAAACAATTAAAAAAAATCTTGCACGTCAAGTAAAAAAAGATTTAATATCAGAAAAAAGTGCTAATGAAACGATATCAAGAATTCATATATCTATTGACTTGGCACAAGGTTCTGATTCAGATTTAGTTATTGAAGCGGTAAATGAAAAAATGGAAGCAAAAGAAACAATATTTAAAAAATTAGATAGTATTTGTGATTCAAAAACAATATTAGCTTCTAATACTTCTTCTATTTCTATAACAGAATTGGCAGCCAAAACGACACGTCCGGACAAAGTAATAGGGATGCATTTCATGAATCCGGTACCTGTAATGGAGCTGGTTGAAATTATCCGTGGATTGGATACATCGAATGAAACATATAATTTTGTGGAAAACCTATCAAAGAGTTTAAACAAAACACCAGTGGAGGTTAGAGATTACCCGGGTTTTATATCTAATCGAGTATTAATGCCTATGATTAATGAAGCTATATTCTGTCTTATGGAAGGTGTAGCAGAAAAAGAGGCTATTGATACCGTTATGAAGCTTGGGATGAACCATCCAATGGGACCTCTCGCTTTAGCTGATTTAATAGGATTGGATGTGTGTTTAAATATTTTGGAAGTATTATATACTGGTCTGGGTGATCCTAAATATCGGGCCTGCCCACTTTTGAAAAAAATGGTTTCTGGCGGGAAGTTGGGCCGTAAAACTAAAGAAGGATTTTATAAATACGATTAACCTTATGAATAGACGAAAAGAACGAGAATACGTATTAAAAATTTTATATGCCCTGGAATATAACCCGATTCCCTGGATGGAACAAGTAGCCCTATTTGAAGAGAGTTACAACGAACCGGCAACTTCATTTTCTAAAAAATTAATTAAGACCTATATTAATAATATCAAGAAACTGGACGAAGAAATTAATGCTAAATTAATAAATTGGGATTTTATCAGAGTTGCCGTAATAGATATTATCCTTATGAGGATTGCCTTATCTGAGTTGCTGTATTTTGAAGATATACCCCCTGAAGTAACAATTAATGAAATAATTGAGATAAGTAAAAAATACAGTACTCCAAAGAGTGGTAAATTTATAAATGGCATTCTTGATTCCATTTTAAAACAGATGAAAAATTCAAAGAAACTTAAGAAAAGCGGAAGAGGTTTAATTTCAAAAGTTGTATCTGCCGATGATAAGCCTGCAAATAAATAATTTAAGAAGATAGAGAGTATATAAAGCATCAGGATTTATTTGGACTTTTTGATTGTCTTCTAAAGTGGGTAAATATTCGTAATGATCAATGGATAAGAATTAAAGTAAATATTAAATGACAATAGCAATTATATCGGATATTCACGGTAATTTAGAAGCATTGAACAAAGCGTTTTCTTTCCTCGAAAAAGAAGGAATTGATGAGGTGTTTTGTTTGGGAGATGTGGTTGGTTACGGACCAAACCCAAATGAATGTGTTGAATTAATACGAGAACGATGTGAACATGTTGTACTTGGGAACCATGATGCGGCGGTTTTAGGAATTACCGATATCAGTAAATTTAATGTAAATGCAAAAAATGCAATTACCTGGACGAATGAAAGGCTCAGCAAAGAAAATAGAAACTATTTAAAAGAATTGCCTTATATATATAGACAAGATGATACGCTGTTTGTACATGCATCACCATTGGAACCAAATAAATGGACTTATATATTTTCTGATGTGAATGCGGCCGAAACATTTTCGAGTTTCCATGAAAAGATTTGTTTTATAGGCCATACACATACTCCTGCCATATATAATGAGATGGAATTACTTCCCAAAACAAATCAATTTAAATTTAAAAAAGACGAAAAATATCTGGTAAATGTAGGGAGTGTCGGACAATCAAGAGATGGCGATAATCGATTATGCTTTTGTATATTTGATACTGCTGCATATAGAATCGAGTTCGTACGTTTAGTATATGATATGGTAATGACGAGTAATAAAATTATAGGTTCCGGGTTACCTCCGTTTCTTGCAGAAAGATTATTAAAAGGATATTAACTGAGGGTTGAAATGATAAGTAAAATTATAAAAAAAGTGTTTGGAACAAAACATGAACGAGATCTTAATAAGGTTAAACCTCTCGTTGAAGTTATTAATGAATTTGATGGTGAATTTGAAGCTCTATCTGACGAGCAGATTATTTCAAAAACAGAAGAATTTAAACAACGCTTAATAGATGGTGAAACCGTAGATGACCTTTTACCTGAAGCATTTGCAACTGTGAAACAAGCTTGTAAAAGAATGGTGGGAAAGAAGTGGAAAGTTGTTGGCAGAGACATTATATGGAATATGGTTCCGTATGACGTTCAGTTAATTGGCGGAATTGTGTTGCATCAGGGAAAGATAGCAGAAATGGCCACCGGTGAGGGAAAAACTTTAGTAGCCACATTACCACTGTATTTGAATGCGCTTGAAGGAAAAGGAGCTCATCTAATTACGGTAAATGATTATCTCGCTGAGCGTGATGCACAATGGATGGGTGAAGTATATAAATTTCTGGGATTAACGATTGGTATTATTTTAAATGATATGAGTCCTGCTCAACGGCGCGATGCATATAATTGTGATATTACGTATGGTACGAACAACGAGTTCGGATTTGATTATCTGCGTGATAATATGGCTGGTTCAAAAGAAGATATTGTTCAGATGCGTGGCCATCATTATGCTATCGTGGATGAGGTGGATAGTGTCCTTGTTGATGAGGCAAGAACACCGCTAATCATCAGCGGACCGGTTAATATTTCTACTCATAAATATAAAGAGATGAAACCGCTTGTAGAAAAACTTGTGCGCAAACAAAGCAACTTGGTAAACCGCCTGATACAAGACGGTGATGCGCTGATAAAGAAGGGAGAAAATAACGCCGGAGGTATGAAGCTGCTTATTGCTGAAAAAGGCGTTCCAAAAAATAGAAAACTGGCAAAATTATATAACGATCCGGCGATAAAAAAATTAGTCCAGAGTGTTGAGAACGATTATTTACGGGATAAAGGGCAGAATAAATCATCAGATGAAGATTATTTTGGTGAATTATTCTATATCGTAGAAGAAAAAAACCATGTTATAGATTTGACGGAAAATGGGCGTGAAGGATTAAATCCGAATGATCCTGATATGTTTCTACTTCCGGATTTAGGTGAAGAAATTGCTATAATCGAGAATGATAATAATTTAAGTTATGAAGAAAAATTAATTAAAAAAGAGGAACTTCATACTATCTTTAGCCAGCGTAGTGAGCAACTCCAAAATATTTCGCAGCTTTTAAGAGCTTATTCCCTGTATGAGAGGGACCAGGAATATGTCCTTCAAGAAGGCAAGGTAATGATTGTAGATGAATTTACCGGGCGTGTTATGCATGGAAGGCGATATAGTGATGGCTTACATCAGGCAATTGAAGCAAAAGAGAATGTGAAAATAGAAAGAGAAACACAGACATTAGCGACCGTTACGTTACAGAATTATTTCCGAATGTATGATAAGCTGGCGGGTATGACCGGTACTGCGGAGACGGAAGCAGGCGAATTTTGGGAAATATATAAATTGGATGTGATTGTAATTCCTACCAATGAACCGATTACGCGTGTCGATCATGATGATTTAATATTTCGAACAAAGAGAGAAAAATATAATGCTGTGATACAGGAAATTGAAAAAAACAAAAAGCTTGGACGACCCATATTAGTGGGTACAACAACTGTTGATGTATCAGAAACCCTAAGCCGCATGTTAAAACGTAGAGGAGTTCCACATGAGGTTTTGAATGCAAAGCAGAATAAACGTGAAGCAGAGATTGTTGAACGTGCCGGAGAGCCCGGGTCCATCACCATTGCGACCAATATGGCGGGACGTGGTACGGATATCAAATTAGGTGCAGGCGTCGTAGAAGCAGGCGACCCGGAAAATGGTATTCCGGGAGGTTTACATATTATTGGGACCGAACGACATGACTCCAGGCGTATTGACCGCCAGCTCCGGGGACGAAGCGGACGACAAGGTGATCCCGGTAGCAGCAGTTTTTATTTGTCTCTTGAAGATGATTTGATGCGGCTTTTCGGTAGTGAACGGATCGCAAGCGTAATGAATCGTCTTGGAGCTCAAGATGGAGAAGTGATAACGCACCCTATGATTACACGTTCTATTGAAAAGGCACAGAAAAAGGTTGAGTTGCAAAATTTTGGTATTCGTAAAAGATTGCTTGAATATGATGATGTAATGAATCAGCAAAGGGAGATAATTTATGACCGGCGGCGTGTAGCTTTGCTGCAGGAAGATACATTAGATGAAGTTCATAGCATTCTTGAAGAATATATTGATGTTGAAGTCAGTGAATATATTGATGAAAGTATGCATGCGGATGAATGGAATCTTGACGAGCTGGAATCGGTATTAGGCGGGACCATCAATGTCTCCTTGCATCAAATTAGTAATGAAATAGGAAAATACACCCTTGATGATTTAAGTAAATATATTAAGGAAGAAGCAGTAAAAATATACCAGACCAAAGAAGATAGGATCGGCAGAGACCAAATGAGTTTTTTGGAAAGGTATTTTATCCTCAAAGTGATTGACGAGGAGTGGAAGGATCACCTGTTTGAAATGGATATGTTAAAAGAAGGTATACATCTTAGAGCTTATGGCCAAAAAGATCCTTTAGTAGAGTATAAGAGAGAAGCTTATCATCTGTTTGAAAAATTGATCCATACGATTAATGAAAAAACATTGAACTGGTTATGGAAATTCCAAATAAAAATTGAAGCGACGAACCGAAATGAAGAACGTGCCGGAATGGGGCGGATGCAGCTTATTCATGAATCTGCCGATAATATGGGATTTAGTGCAGCACAAGGCGCAGGTGGGGAAACCGATATTCAAAAAGCTTCAAAAGAGCGTTCAAATAAAAAACAACCGATTCGAGTGGAAAAAAAGATTGGTCCCAATGAACCATGTCCATGCGGCAGCGGTAAAAAGTATAAAAAATGTCATGGGAAAATTGTGTGAAATCACTTTAAATTATTTTTACAATTCTTAAAAATAAGGGTGATCATTATCTTTTCATAATAGATATAATTTCAAGATAGATGGAACTGCAAAACAGCTTATTATTATCGAGAAAGATAGTGAAAATAGTGGAGCTACCTGAGTTTTTTATTTACATTATGGAGATTGTTACAAGATAGCAATATAATATTTATCTTTTGTTCATCTTTTTATTAGATTGTCTTATATTATGCGAATTCGTTAGAGAGCTAATAAAATAAAACCCACCACAATAATAATTTTTATTCGTAGTTCTATTATTTAGAACTAAGTTATAACAACACCATCTTGCATCTTAAAGCAATAACACAAGGAGGATAAGATGGAACTATATCGGGGACACTTTTACCACCTCTACAATCGTTCCAATAATAACGAGCTAGTTTTTAAATCCCACGAAAATTATCTCTTCTTCCTGAAAAAGTATCGGTTTTATTTCGAGAGTTTGTTCACAACTTTAGCCTACTGTTTGATGCCCACACATTTTCATTTTATGATTTTAGTCGAATCTTCGGATATGAAACAAATGCAGACGAATATTGGAATATTATTAAGCTCTTATACAAAATCGATTAATAAATATTATCAACGCCACGGAAGTTTATTCCAAAATCATACAAAAACAGTTTTGGTTCAGGATGAGGGACAATTATTGTTAACAACTGCATATATTCACCGAAATCCTGTGCGTGCAAAGTTTGTGAAAAAACCGGAAGAATGGCCATATTCCAGCTATCCCGAATATATCGGTAAACGGATAGGTACATTACCGGATACGGGACTCATATTAGCAAAATTCTCTTCGTTGAACGAATTTATATCGTTTTCACAAAGAGATTTTACTGGTGAAGAAAAGGATGTTATTATGGGTAAAAAACCGATGAAGTGCAAGGAAGACAAGGTCAAAAAAATAGAGTCCACTTTTAAAAGGACAAACAGACGCCACTTATAAAGTGGTATCTGTTTTTATCCGCCGCATTACCGTTTCGTAACATAAATAACCAGTAAAGGTAACGTTTGTTAGCTATGTTTTTTTCTATTAATTTTTCTAACTTTTGAAATTATAAT
>JAUVIB010000433.1 GCA_030592985.1 Calditrichaceae bacterium
ATAAAATGGATGAAACTATTAAAATCGCTGCAGAGAATAATGCCGATATTGTTATTGGTGTGGACGGCGATGGTGATAGAATTGTATTTGGCGATAAATACGGACTGTTCAATGCGGGTTTTGTGATGATTCCGATTTTGAAAACCATACTTGCAAAAGCGTCCATATCACAAAAAGTAAAGATTCTATATGATCCGAAGGTAAATCCCCTGGCGCTTAAACAATGGGAAAAGTTAAATGTCGAACCTCTGCTTTTTCGTAACGGTCACTCCCAGATTAAGGATTATATGAATCAAATAAATGCCCTTGCCGCTGCGGAAGAATCGGGACATTTCTACCACAAACTTGTTCTGGACGATCTGTCCGTTATGGGGGAAAACTCACTCCTTACCATTCTGCTTTTTCTGAACAGTGTTAAAAAACAGCAAAATACGCTTAAAAAATTAAGGGAAATGCAGGAGAAGGTATTTACCAGCGGTGAATTCAACTATGCGTTTTCCGATGATGAAGTCAGAGATAAGGCAATGGCGTCATTACTAAAGAATTTTAAAGACGATGGGGCGGCGATAACATCGGAATCAGCCGATGGTATTGATTTGGAGGGCAATGTAATCTATAAAGGTGTGCAGATTAATACTGGTGGCGTTAATCTGACGAATGACTGGTATTCGGGATATATACGAATTGCCACCAATGAAAAGGGTGTAGTACGAAGCTATATCTCCACAGCGGATAAAGAGCAGGGTGAAAAAATTGTATCGGATGTCAGAGAGATACTTGAGCGGCAATTTGACGGCAAGGTAATCGATTAGATTTTAGGCACTGCCTGCAAAGATGAAAAGATAATTAACCTAAATAATGTCCCATGTAATAACAGATTGTTTAAAATATCGATAAATATTAAGTAATTCGGTTAATCAAAATTTAGATTCCGGCTAAAAACATACCGGAATGACAATATTTTGCAGATCGAAATAAGAAAGTATATTAGGGTTTTTATGGATTAGATCAATTAATTTGAAATTTTATAATGCATTATTAGCCTTTAAAAAAAAAGTAAGATTTTGATTCTAAAATAAACAACAGGAAAAAACTATGATTAATTCAGGATTATCTCGCGAGCAAAGTATCTGGCGCTGGAAAGTGATAATTGCAACCTATTTCGGATATGCCGGTTACTATCTTACGCGTAAGGTTTTTACAATAAGTAAAACCTCTTTATCAGACAGCTTTGGCGTCGGTTTGGATAGTATCGCACATATTTGGACAGTCTACCTGATTGCCTATATGCTGGGGATGTTCATCAATAGTTTTGTCGGCCGAAAATGGGGGCCGCGGTTGCTTTTGCTCGGTGGTTTGGGGATATCGATTATCATTAATATTATCTTAGGATTTACAAATTCCTATTCAACGTTTATGGTATTTATGTTCTTTAACGGCCTTGTACAGGCGAGTGGCTGGCCGGGTACGGTCGGCGGAATCGCCCATTGGCTGCGCAAAAAAGAGCGTGGTACAATAATGGGATTTTGGTCAACGAATTATCTTGTCGGAAACATAGTTGTTAAAATGTTAGGCGGATATTTACTGGCAAGGTGGGGTTGGCAATATGCCTTTTGGGGCGCTACTTTAGTCGCCTTTGCGATTTGGTGGCTTATTTATTTTTGGCAAAAGACTAAACCGCAGGATGTGGGTCTTGAACCCATTATTACTGAAGATGGCCATGAAAGACATGAGGTTGAAGCTTCGGTGGAAGAGCACATCTCTTTAAAAAAATATTCAAAACTTCTGCTTAATCCTATCGTTCCTTTAATGGGTTTAAGCTATTTTGCCATAAAATTTTTACGGTATGCCCTCGATTCCTGGCTGCCGACATTTCTTAATCTTCAGGGGATGGGTAAGGCGGAGGCGGCTTATTATTCATCTATCTTTGATCTTGCCGGATTCGGCGGCGTCGTGCTGGCCGGATTTGCCTTAGACCGCTTTTTTAAGGGACGCTGGGAACAGGTGGTGCTCATTATGTCCGTTGGATTAGTTGCCGGATATTTGGTGGTTATTAATTACGGCCAGAATCCCGTTATGCTGGCCTTAAGTTTCGGGCTTGTGGGATTTATGCTCTATGGTCCCGATACGTTGCTATGCGGAGCGGCATCGGTGCAGGTTGCGGGAGAACAAAATGCTGTTGCCGTTGCGGCTCTGGTAAATGGAATCGGCAGCATAGGTCCGGTAATTCAAGAAGAGGTTATCGGTTGGATGATGGGAGGGAAATCTGCTGAGGCGGGTATGCAGAATGCTAATTATTTGGCTTTGACAATGAGTATACTTCTTGTTATTTTTTCTCTTATTATAAACTGGAATATCAGGAAAAAATTACGCAGGGTGGAAAATAAATGAAAAAGAAAATAATGGTAACGGGTTTTGGCGGTTTTGTTGCAGGCAGCGTTATTGCCCACTCCCAAAACGACTGGGAAGTTCATACAGTAGACAGAATTGAAGTACCTGCTGAACAGGGCAATGTAAAATATTATGGTCTTGATTTGCTCAATCGGGAAAGGCTGGCGCAGTTATTTATAGAGATAAATCCTGATGCTGTAATTCATACAGCCGCTCTCGCTGATATAGATTTTTGTGAGAACAAGCAGGATATAGCGGAAAAAATAAATGTTGGCATTACGAAATCATTGACTGGCTTGTGTAGTAAAACCGGGGCAAAAATGATTTTATTATCTACTGATACCGTTTTTGACGGCAAAAAAGGAATGTACACGGAAGAAGATTCTCCGAATCCAATAAATTTTTATGCGGAAACAAAAGTGAAAGCCGAAGATAGTGTCAGAACTTTAGAAAATAGTGTTGTTACCCGCCTCTCACTTGTTATGGGTCTGCCGGTTATGGGAAGCGGGAATTCGTTTTTGGCAAAAACAATTAAAAAGCTCAAGTTAGGCGAAGAGGTAAAATTCCCTGCCAATGAAATTCGTACACCCGTTGATGTGATCACTCTCGGTAAATCTCTTGTGGAATTAGCCGGAAATGATTTTAGGGGAACCATGCACCTTGCAGGAAGTACAAGGATTAACAGATTTGACATGGCTCAGCAGATTGCCGAAAAGTCAGGGTATTCCAAAGACCTTATTGTAGCGACCGATTCCAATGTCATGGAAGGAAGGGCGCCGCGTCCCAATGATGCGTCCTTAGATAATAGTTTGGCAAAAAAAGTATTGAAGACTGCGATGCGATCTCTTTTGGAAGGACTGGAATTAACAATGAATTTTAAATTGGAGAAGTAAAATGGATATTAAATATGATTTACAAATCAAGTTCGGTACGCAATATGGTGAAGAAGAGAGAGCCGCTGTATTGAAAGTACTGGATAA
>JAUVIB010000194.1 GCA_030592985.1 Calditrichaceae bacterium
ATCAATTACCTATAATATACCCATATTATATTCATAAATCAAAAGAGAAAAATTCTATGAAAAGGCATAACCCCTAACCCCGCAGTTAGCCTCGCCTAGGCGGGTAGCAAAATAGCCAAAGAAAAGCATTGAGAATCCGATAATAATATTTTGACAACAAAAAAAGGAGACTCAATGCCTGTACAGCCTGTCTCCCTGAGGAGCTGAGTCGAAGGGAATAAAAGACAATGTACCTTAGTAGAATTTTAGCACCCTGTAGATGTTGTTTTTTATTCTTTTCTCGGGATTATGGAATACTATATCTAAAACAATGAAAATAGGATTAAAATCAAGAAATTTACAGGAAGTTAAAACAGGGAAATGAGTTACCAACAAAAATCCTTCCGCAATAATCTGCAAAATCTTAAAAATCTACTCTTACCTTAAAAAAAGCAATACTCAATATAGAAGATAGCAGGGTGGGCGGCCAAAGTCTTCCAAAGGAATCCTTTTGGGACAACACAGGTATGAACGTGGCTTAAAGTATGCTGTTTTGAAACTTTATACCATCCGTCGCAACACTTTTATACTTTATTTAGTTAGTGGACGTACTATACCGAATTACTTGTAAATCCTGAAGTTAGCTGTACGTACTAAAGATGAGTCATTCCATTCATTAGGCTGCCAGGAACGAACATAAATTAACGGATCCCGCTCTGTGAAATCTATTAATAAAAACAGATATCCTTCATCGGATTCCTGCTTAGATAAATAGCAGAAAACTTTTATACGACCGTCCGGCTGCGGTTCTTTTACAGTTTTAACATTTTTAAGCGTGGCAGAACTGTGGGTTTTTAAAATGGATTTTACGTTATCGTCTAAATTTATTGCCGGATTCAATAATCTTACGCTCAAAAGATTTTGCCACGCGCACGGCGATTTGCTCGGTGAGTTCTTCCAAAGCCCGGTCGCGGGCTTCGTTCAGGTTAAAAATTGTCCGAATCATGATTTACAAGATTAACAGATTTCTTGATTACAAAACTTGTCTTTAACGTTGCATCTGTATTACAAACCACATGAAACACAAAAAATAACACTATCCCAAAATCAAATAATCATAAAATCCTTTAAATCAAGGTTCAAAAATATGCGCTACTCCCAAAACTCTAAACAATCACCCTTACAACTTCATTCAAAACAAAAAATATCTGTAACATATATACGCAAGATTATTTGATTTCTTGATTATTGTGAACCCTTTTATATTGCATGCTCTTAGAACCGAAATTTATTAATAAACCTATTTCCAAATTATAAGCTTGAACATAATTCATAGCCTGTGCTAAATGCACATCTTCTAAATTTATCACCGCTTTAATCTCTACCATAATTTTATCTTCTACAAAAAAATCAACCCGCCGAGTTCCGATATTATGTTCTTTATATTGTAACTCCATTTCGTGTTCTCTGGTAAAATCGATATTCTGTATTCTCATTTCAATAGCTAATGCTCTTTGATATATGACCTCTTGAAAGCCATTCCCCAGATGTTTATGTACTTCCATTGCACAACCAATAATTTTATATGTCAGTTCTTCATGTTTCATTATAGTTTACTCACTAATTTCTTTAACTCAAGATTGAAATTACTTCGACTATTGCCTGAACCATGATTCGCCCTTACCGTTGCCAATAAATACAAAAAATAGCACCATCCCAAAATCAAGCAATCATAATATCCTTCAAATCAAGGTTCACAACCATGCACTACAAATGGATTTTCTATTTAAAAATTCGTCCCGCTTCGCGGGGAAAATATTCAAATAGCCAAATAGTATACCCGCCTGAGGCGGGCTAATCCCTGACAAGTCGCACGCTAAAGCCATACGGCTTATAGTAGTAGTGACGGCTGACGACTGAATTACTGCAATTCAGGTAGCGGGTCCAGGCGTTATGACTATTGCTGGCCGTAACAGACCACCATAAGCCGGCGACACCGAAATGACGGAATGTACCATTACTGTAACTACGGTCACCACCCGGAAGAGCCGTAAAGCCCCTCTTATTGCATCCATTTCCATTATTATTCCAGCCACTTGTCGCTTTTAATTTACTGCCTTCATCAGTTCCACGCCAGCCTGTATCATCAGCTTCACTTTGGCTCATTCCCAAATACATCTCCAGCTCTTTCCATTCTTCATCGGTGGGCACGTGCCAGCCAGAAGGCGCTATATTACGGCTGTCATCCACGGCGTACCAGTTGTATAAAAGACCGTAAATAGACACATTGCCATTGTCATTATTATATTCGCAGTAAGCTCCTGTGCTTAATCCAGCCCATTCAGAGTTATCCGTTATGTTGGGTATGGCGTCTCCATTGCGGTAATGAGTCACCTTTAAATTCTCGGCCATCCACCATTGAACGCCTATTTTTACGGTCTGGTAAACATTGCCGTCTATATCAGTTACTGTACCTGAATTATCTTTTGGTGATGTCGGGTCATCATTGCAAGATAAAAATATTGATAAGAGTACTAAAACTAAAAAAACCTTATCTAATTTTAACATAAGAAATTCATTTCTCATTTTGTTTGGAAAAACTTCCACTATTGTAGTTTTACTTATTGAGATTTTTTACCCCCTTGCAACCTAGCGGTGAATACTTAGCCGCGCACCGGGATTTAACGCTAACCAGCACTGTTCACAAAAATCATGCCCGACGCTAGCGTCGGCTACAGTATTTGGTATATGCAAACCTTATAAATGAAATATCAAACAAGATTGTTCAAATCAACTCGGTAGCCAGCAGCTTTTAATTCTTTTGCGAGTAAAAGTTGCCATGCATTATTTTCATCAATATTTATCCAAAGAACACCTTGGTAATCTGACGGTAAATCTAGATCACCTTTCTTCAATGCACATACACGTTCGTTGCCTAGTTTACCAAGAAAAAATCCAAGCTCAAAAACAACATTTTGCCTTGCTCTTGATTTTAAATTATCCTGCTCAGCTCTTGAAGATCCAATATCGTCCGGCGTAAGCAATACAACGGCAAAACCGACATTTGAATAATCTTGAAACTTATTTATAATTGTCCGTCCTTTATTAGGTTGTTCATGTAAAATTATTGCCCTCAGGCCTATTTTTTCTATAATTCGCGCAACAGTTTGTTTTGCCTCTTCATCATGACCATGAACAATAAAAACATCATTATTATCAATTTTGACAGCTGGTTCAACAGACGACACTACCGATTCTGAAAAAGGAATTAATTCAAGTCTATTAAAAATGGAATCCAGTTTTTCTAGTTTTGCTGATATACTGTTCTGATAATTCTCGTGCAGTACAGGAAATGAATTGCCCCATATTGGATCTGGAACAACTCGCCCTGAGCCATGAGTATAATTATATTCATTAGCAATCACATCATTATTAAATATCCTCTTTAATAATTCTGAGTTAAATTCAGACCATTTCTTGTACTTTTGTTTAGATGAATCTAGTTCAGATTCATTATTAATTTTTATTTCTTTAATTTTTACTTCTGCTTCATTTCTGGAAATAATTAATAAAGGTGCCTCTTCCTGAACTTCTTTTTTTCTCATGGTTGTTCACCTTAAAAATTAGAATGCATATAATGGATGGAATCATTCCTGATATTACAACAAGTATTTATTGAATTAATGACTTAAATTCACCACCTATAATGTAAGTAAAGTATTTCACTATTTCAATAAAAATATGAAGTATTAGCTCAGTACATTCAGTTTTACAGCCCATCTGTCTCTCGCAACATTCTATATCTTATTTAGTTATGGCACGATTGCAGCTAATTTCAATTAAAATGAACAGTGAAAAATGGTTGATGAAAAGTAGTGAACCTTTTAACCGGTTACTAATCACAAATCACCAATAACTTTAAACCCTGAACGACGGTGAAAAGCCATAAACCTATTTCCGGAATTATCTAACCGTTAAATTGTCATAAACAACCGTTCAATAAACCAATCCTTCATCTTATCAAAAGTCTCTAACTTTTTGCGAAACTTGTTCGTATATTGCTAACAGTTGTTCAAAAAGAACAACGTAACATAATGAGAAAAATCCTATTCCCTCTCACTTTATGTTACCTTCCCGGGCTTTCTGTCTAGCACCAGAAAGCCTTTTTTATATGTGCAGAGGGTAAATTGTCCTTCCATTGATTATTGGACATTCTTTGCTCCATGATCATTCAAAGGCTCGGGAAAAATAAATATCCAATAACCAACAAGGAATTATCAAGGTTCATGTAAAAAAACCAGCTGTTGCAATAAATTATTAATCAAAAATCCTTGCCGCCTATGCTTGCCCCCTACCAGCCGGGCACGGATAAATCGATGTTCTCCCAAATCGCTTTCTCTCTGCGAGCTTTGCGGTCTCTGCGTTAAAGTTTTAATAGTATAATATCCCCAAAATCCTGAATACATGAGACCAATAACAATTTGGGCTTCGTATAGCGATCCCTTTGGGAAAAACCGCTGTTTAGTGTGTTTCCATTTTCTCCTCTCTCATGAACAGAGTTATTCAATTTTATTTCGTTCAAAAACTGATATCTCACAAAATAACACATTTTTTCTCACTTTTACTCTACTTAATAAATAATACCTACCCTTAATCCTGAAATCCTAACAGATCACTCAGTCATACTTTCCTTTAATTTACATACGGTTATCTTATAGCTCATAACAATTCTATTATCTCAATCACTTTATTAACAAACAATTACTGAGAAAGGAGGTAAGCCCACATTAATTGTAATTGTTGTTTGTGAAAAATGTATCGTTAATTAAAAGGGAGGTATACGTTTTATGAAAAAGTTATTTCAATTATTTATGGTAATATCCTTACTGTTTATCATGGTATCTTTGTCCTATTCCGTTGATATAAAAGGTGTTGTGAAAGATGCTGAAACCGATGCCGCACTTGCCGGAGTAAATGTCTTCATCGAGAGCAGCAATGCAGGAACGACATCAGATAATGAAGGATATTTTAGTCTGTCTTACGAAACTGAAAAAGAATTCACCCTTACGATCAGTTATGTTGGCTATCGTACTGCCGCAATTTCATTAAATCCCATGGATGATTTAACCCGCTTAGAAATTGAGTTATCCGAAGATGTTTTTGAAAGTGAAGAAATTGTTGTTACCGGTATTGCTTCAAGAACTTCTAAAGACGTAGCAGAGGTGGCAATATCCCGAGTTAAAGCATCTGAATATACTCAAATACAACCCTATCAAAGTATGACACAGTTGGTCACCGGCAAGGCGGCCGGTGTTCAGTTAAAGTCTACTTCAGGTAATGTGGGCGGTAGTATTCGTTTCTTTATGCGTTCCGGAGGAGGGCTTAACGGTGATGAACAACCGATAATTTATATTGATGGTGTGCGAATTGATAATACCGATTTTACCGGCAGATATACTTCCGGTGGACAGGATATGAGCATATTAGCCAATCTAAATCCTGAGGATATTGAAAATATTGAGATTTTAAAGGGACCTGCAAGCGCAGCTTCTTACGGAACAAGCGGTTCGAATGGTGTTGTTTTAATCACTACTAAAAAGGGTAAACTAATTCCGGGGATAGGAAAGAATATTTCTTTAGATTATCGCTATCTTTCCGGTATGAATACACAATCCTATGAATATAAAGATGAAGATTTTATAACAGCACAGGATGCTAATAATGTATTCAGAGACGGCAGGATAAACCAACATACAATTAGCGCATCCGGAGGAAGCTCTGCTTTAAGGTACTATGTTGCTTTTGATAATCGTGATGAAGATGGAATACTGCGAAATAATTATATGCACAGAAAAAGTTTTCGCGCAAATATCAATGCCTTTCCCAATGAAAAGATTAGCTTAAAAGTCAACGCCGGATATACAATTTCTGACTTAGCGCGTCCCCAAAACGATAACAATATTTTGGGTTACCTCGGTAATACACTTTTATTTTCTGTACCCTATATGTTTACCGATAGTCTGTCTGTAGAAAATATTACCGATACGCATCATAATAATCAATTCATTGGTTCAGTACAACTCACATACACACCAATTACCAATCTGGAGTTTATGGCCGGAGCCGGGGTTGATAATTATAACTGGCGTCAGGATAAATCCTTTCCTCCGGATTTACCCTATCCCACAGTCGATCAGGGACAAAGAAGTATTTATAATCGTCAGAACCGTCAGTTGACTTATGATCTAAATGCTCGTTATAGTTATAATATTATTCCGAAATTGAGAGCTATATCTATACTTGGAGCACAGATATTTGAGAGGAAGCTTCAAACATCCTATTCTCAAAGCGAAGATTTTGATACGGAACTGATGACGGATATCGGC
>JAUVIB010000396.1 GCA_030592985.1 Calditrichaceae bacterium
ACACTATCAAAACAACATGGATATGAAGCGAATCAATAAACTTTTAGGAATATTCTAAATGGCTTTAAAGACACAATATCTTCATGGCGGAAACTATATTTCAGATTTTGAAAGATTAGGAATTGCAGCAAAAAAGATTATTGATTTTAGTGTAAATGTAAATCCCTTGGGCCCCCCGGCAATATTAGAAGAAAAGTGGATTTCACTTTTTAATGAAGTTAAGAAATATCCTTCTCAGGACGGTTGTGGCGTAAAAAATTATTATAAAGAAAAATTTGCTATAAATAAAGAGAATGTTTTACCCGGTAATGGCTCAGCGGAACTTATTTATTTTGTAATGCAAAATCTTTCATTGAAGAACATCATCATTCTAACCCCTTCATTCAATGATTATTCCAGAGCGGCAAACATTAATAAAGTTAAAATTATTGACGCTGCATTGAGTGTTAATAGCAATTTTTCAATACCTTCAGTTGATAGTTTAAATAAGAAATTGAACAATTCTGACGCCATTTTTATCGGCCATCCAAATAATCCTACAGGCACAATGTATTCTAGGGATGAAATACTATTTCTTGCAAAAAAGAATCCTGAAAAATGGATATTACTTGATGAAGCTTTTATACAATTTGTTGAAAATTACCTGGAACAAAGCTTCCTTTCCGTAAAAATCCCCAATAATATTATCGTTTTTCATTCTCTCACAAAATATTATACGCTGCCCGGATTAAGACTTGGAGCAATTATCGCTAAAAAATCGCTAATTACTCAGCTTGAAAATGAAAAACCATTATGGAGCATAAACAGGCCTGCTGAAATTTTAGTTAGATATTTAAATGATAATACCGATTTTGAAAAACGAACCGAACAATTAATCTTCAATGAAAGAAAAAGGATTTTCAAAGAATTATCGTTACTTGAGGGAATAAACATTTTTCCCACTTACTCAAATTTCTTTCTTGCCCAATGGAATGCAACAAACAATTTAGATGATTTACAAAAAGAATTTCTAAATAATGCAATGTATGTAAGAGATGCAAGAAACTTCGACAACCTCTCCAATAATTATTTTCGTTTTGCTATTCTAAAAAAAAATGAAAATTCCAAACTAATTGCAAAAATTAAAAATTGTATTATGAGTTATAATGATTGAATGTTCCTCTCTTTTAGCGCTTACGATTATTGCGGATTATATCTTTGCAGATCCGAAAAATAAATTTCATCCTGTAAGATTTATCGGAAATATTATTCAATATATTGAAACTGTATTAATACGTATCGGTTTTACTAATTTTCTTGGAGGAATTACTTTACTTACTCTCTCTCTTACTGTTGTGTTATCACTCATATTTATTCTCTATTTTATTTCTTTAAAAACACTTTATCCGCTTCATTTTATTTTATTATTATTTTTATTCTATTCATCGATCGGTTTTCGAAGTTTAATCCTTTATGCAAATGAAATTACAACTAAATTAAGAAACAATAAATTAGAATTAGCAAGAGCAACTCTTTCAAACATTGTAGGAAGAGATGTTACCGGGCTGGATCAAACAGGGATTGCCACAGCGGCGATTGAAAGTGTTTCGGAAAACTTTGTGGATGGAATTTTATCGCCAATTTTTTGGTTTTTGGCTGGATGTTTTGTAGGACATTATTTTACACTTCATTTAATATTTGGAATTACTTTTGTCTACTTATTCAGAGTAACAAATACACTGGATTCTATGGTTGGATATAAGAATAAAAAATATGAGATGTTTGGTAAAGCAAGCGCCAGATTTGATGATTTATTAAATTTTATTCCGGCAAGGTTAAGTATATTAATAATTCCCCTCTCAGCATTTTTTCTGGGAATGGATGCAAAGAGTAGTTTACGAATTTCTTTAAGGGACAGGCTAAAGCATACCTCACCCAACGCCGCTCACCCGGAAAGTTCTGTTGCGGGAGCATTAAATATAAGATTAGGCGGTCCGACTCAGTATTCTTCCAGAATCGTGAAAAAGCAATGGCTGGGAGAAGAATTTAATGAGGCAACAATAAATGATATAATAAGTGCAACAAAATTGATAAATGTCGCATCAATAATTTCTACTGTTTTAGGAATAACACTCTTTCTATTGTGGGGTTTCCTGAATGGATTCTAATACAATCCGTATATCAGCATAAAAAACTCAGCAACGCTAATATTTCTATAGAATAACCGAATTTTTAATGTTAAATTTCCATATCCTACCATTCTTTAAATTTATTACAGCAGAAACATCCAAGTATTTTTTACAATACCCTTCTATTTCTTTTTTAGGCATTAGCATAAAGGCCGTTGATAAGGCATCGGCTTTAGCTGCCGAGTCTGCAAATACCCAGGATGCCGATCGCTTACTTGCCGGCCTGCCCGTATAAGGGTGAATAATGTGATTTCCTTTTTGTAAACCGGATGCGCCGATGGCCTTATTCTTAATGGAAATAACGTCCTTACTGTGTAATACGTTAACCGGCCAACCCTCCAATTCGACGGGCGCCGCTCCTGCCAGCACGGAACTTGCTCCCCCATGAATCATATAACATTCAATATCCCACTCTTTCAATATTTTTGCCGCTTTATCCAAAGCGAAGCCTTTTCCATAACCACCTAAGTCCAGTGAAATCTTACTATTTAAAACCGTTACTAAATAACCTTTTTCTTCAAGATGCAGCCAGGGCATTCCACTGTTTTCATGCAATGTATGTATTTTTTCGGAATAAATTCTTTTCCCGTTGTTATTTTCTTTCCACAGGTTAATCAAAAAGCCTGCACTCACATCGAAAACACCCTTACTATCCTGATAAAGCATTAAGCAATCCTGTAAACATTGAAAGGTATCAGGATTCACCACCGTTGATTCGAATGTTTGTAAACTATTGATTTTAGATATTTCGCTATTTTCAATAAAACGACTAAAAAGTCCTTCTAAGCGATCAATTTCATTAAAAACCTCGATGGAAGCTCTCTTAGCATAAAGGGAATCTTTATGATATATTAATATTTCATAAACCGTGGCCATAGCAAAATGGGAAAAGCGATGTAATTTATCGACAGGGAGAAGCTTTTCATTAAAAATCGTAGCAATCTCAGATTCTATCGGTATATTTTTATTCATGGCAGTATATCCCACAGAGTTTTCTTAACAAATAGTCGTAATTCAACAGCAGGACGTAAAAAAATAGGTTCATCAAAAAGTGGAAGATATAGCTGTCTTTCCTCAAATGGGATGGCCGTATATAAATAAGCTGCTAATTCACCTTCTAAAGCCGGGTTGGTTATATAGACACCCGCAGCTTTTTTTTGTGTAGGCATATCATCCCAATATCCAATTTTATTAAATCTCCGTAAATACCAGGGAAGAGGCCAATAATCGCCTTGCGGAATCAATATCTGAATGAGCATATCATGCCCCTCCTCTGCCGATTGAGCTAATTCATTCACCCTCTTCTCTATTTTAAATACATCTCGTGTTGGATGCGCATACACATAAGGATTAGTCGGCGAGGAGTCATAAATAAAATTCAATTCATAGGATTGCCATAAAAGATGAATTCCGCCGGAAATAATCAAAATAGTTACTGCAATTTTAATAAATTTTCCGGTTATTATCTCATATAAATAATTTATTCCAACAGCGGCAAGAAAAATCAAGCCCGGCCAAAACAAGAGAAGATTCCAAGGTGTCTTATAA
>JAUVIB010000135.1 GCA_030592985.1 Calditrichaceae bacterium
CTTATTGTTGAAACAACGACTTCATGGTCATTTATAGGTGCTGGTTTACGTTTGGGAATGGAGCTACTTGGTCCGGAATATTCAATGTCGATTGATACGCTAAATACTGATTTAAAGCTATTTTTCAGCCGTCAGGTAATAGGTCAATCCGGAGAAGACCTTGTTGAAAAACAGAATGCTGAAGTTGGTTTAATGCCGGTTGTTGTTGAAGAAGAAAAAGTTTATGGATATGAAGCGGAAAATCGTCACATGGTTCAGGCTTTTTTAAATAATCGCCGTCCAAGGGAAACATTTGATGATGGATTAAATGTTACAGAATTGTTGATGGCAGCCTACATGAGCGCTGAGCAGGATAGAACCATCGTTTTTCCTCCCGCTAATCTTGAATCATTTATTCCTGCTGTGGCAAAGGGGAAATGGAATCCACGTTAGCCAATAATAAGGAACAAATTGTTATTAGTAAACTAATTAGTGTCTGAACGAAAAGTGAAGAAAATGTCATTTCGAGCGAAGTCGAGAAATCTATAACTTATTGTAAACATTCATGTTAAAGATTTCCCCCTATGATCGTAAAGACGAAAAATATGACTTTTCCTTCAGACACTAATTAAAGTTTTCCTGATTGGTTCTGAAATGATAAGAGAATTCTAAAATAACGACTATAGTTCTTATTATATTTAAGAAAATAAAAACATAATTATAATCAAAAATGGGAAAATATTTTATAAAAAGTAAAATTAAGGAAATATTTCAAGGTATAAAAAGTAAAATATCTATTATATAATAAAGATTAGCCTAAAAAAATCTATTATTCTATACATTTAAATAAAATCTATAGAAAATATTAAAATACTGTTAATATTTTCGGATAATATTCTTATAATTAATAAATAGCTATTTCCTTAAAAAACAATGAACTATAGGTTATTTATTTTAATATTAGTAAATGCTTCTAATTGTAGAAATATCTATAACTATATAAAAAATATCATGTTATGGATGTTTTCTGTTTCGGCATGCTTATTGCTCATTATAGCTGGTTGATAATAAAAAATTAGGATAAATTATATGTCAAGAATATTATTTAGTTTTATCGTATTCTTTCTTTTTTGGGTGGCGTTAACATCTTCTCTGGATCCACAAGAGTTAGGTGTTGGAGCCTTGGTTTCCTTGATTATTGCTTTTCTGGCAGGGAAAGAGATCACGGAAGATGGAATGAAAAATTTCTCTTTTCGTCGTATTCAGTATACTATACGTTATCTTTTTGTATTTTTTTGGGAAATGATTAAAGCTAATCTTGATGTAGCGATGCGTATTATCCAGCCAGTCATTCCCATTAATCCGGGTATTGTGGAAGTTCCCACTAAATTAAAATCCAATGTTGCAAAATTAGCGCTTGCCAACTCAATCACCTTAACTCCCGGAACATTGACCGTGGATATAATTGATGATAAGTTATACATTCATTGGATAGATGTAAAAAGTGAGAATCCCGAAGAAAACTTTAAAGAAATTTCTTCTGTATTTGAAAAATATATTAAGGAGATATTTGAATGATATATGCCTTTTTTGGCGTGGCGATTGCCGGTTTAATTTTGGCAGCTATCCGATTTGCAATTGGGCCAACCGTACCTGATCGTCTCGTTGCTTTAGATACGATGACCACAATTACAACGGCATTTCTGGTTCTGCTTGGTTTCTTTTTCGAAAGATATATATATATTGATGTGGCTCTGATTTATGGAGTTCTTGGATTCGTCGGTGTTCTGACTATGGCCCGTTATTTTGAAGGAGGGCTATAATGTATCAGATACTTGAGTATGCTGGAATGGTTGTGACTACTATTGGTGTGATATTTTTATTCCTTGGCGGTTTGGGCGTTTTGAGAATGCCGGATGTTTATACCCGAATGCAGGCTGGTACCAAAGCGACAACACTCGGCGCAGTTGGAGCTATAGTAGGTGTGGGCATGATGCATCCTGAATGGTTTTTTAAAACAAGTATTATCGCTCTTTTTATTCTATTATCGAATCCCATAAGCAGCCATGCTTTGGCGCGGGGAAGTTATAAAATCGGCATTAAGGTTTGGCAAAAGAAAAAGATTGATGCTTATGAAGATGCATTGAAAAAAGTTAAGAAAGAAGAAGAGGCTGTTTAATGGATTATATGAGTATAATTGTCATAATATTAGCAGTGTTATTGATTTTAGCGGCATTTTTTGTGATAAGATCAAAGGATTTGGTTGCCGCAGTAGTAGCCAGCGCTGTTGTAAGCTTAATATCTTCTATATATTTTTATATTCTTCAGGCACCTGATGTGGCGCTTACAGAAGCGGCAATCGGAGTTGCTTTAACTACCATTTTCTTTATGATTACAATTCGCAAAACAAGGAGAGATGAAGAATGAGAAAAATATTAGCCGTATTCTTTATAGGCGTTTTTGGCTATTATATGCTCGCTATTCTTATGGATTTTCCATTCGGCATTGATCATCTGAATCCCGGACTTGCCGGAGCTTATTTAAAAGATACGGTAAGCAAAACTGGTGCGGTTAATGTAGTTACTTCAATTATTGTAAACTATCGCGGTTTTGATACTCTCGGTGAGGTAACGGTTTTATTCCTTGCCGCAACCGGAATGAGCGCTCTGCTTTATGATGGTAAAACAATGAACCGTTCACGGCAAAATGCCAGTGTCATTGTTAAAGCGGGTTCCAGGCTCCTGTTTCCCCTGATAATAATTCTTGGTGCCTATGTATTTATACATGGCCATCTTACACCCGGCGGAGGATTTCAGGGTGGTGCTATTATTGCTTCCGGATTTTTATTAATGTTTATTTCCTATCGAAATTATCATGTAAGTCATAGAATTTTATCAAACGTGGAATCTACGGCTGGATCTGTTTTCGTAGTGCTTGGTTTGCTGGGTCTGCTTTATGGTGCAACATTTTTGGAAAACATTATGCCACTCGGTATTCCTAATAAATTATTTAGTGGCGGTTTAATTCCGCTCATTTATATTGCCGTTGGTTTTAAAGTGGGCGCCGAATTAACAGCACTATTAGATACAATGCTAAAAACTGTAAAATAGGTAGAATAATATGGTCTATTATATTGCATCTTTATCCCTGATCCTTATCGGCTTATATGGGGTATTAGTAAAGAAAAATCTTATAAAAATTGTACTAAGTCTTTCTTTGATTAATGCCGGTATACATATTTTGCTCATTGCGATTGGCTATATAGATGGTCGAACAGCTCCTATTTTTTCTACACCTGAGCTGCGGCCGGAACAAATGGTTGATCCGGTTCCACAAGCGCTGGTATTGACGGCGATTGTTATTGGTTTAGCCATAACAGCGTTGGCATTAACAATAGTCATTCGTTTATATGATCATCATAAAACTTTAGATGTTAGTAAAATACGAGAATTAAAGTGGTAAGAAAAGGATAATATTATGATGTTTGATCCGGTTTTAATGATTGCTCTGCCCCTGTTGGCAGCGTTCTTAATACCAGTAATAAATAGATTCTCAAAGGCTATTCCTAAATATATTCCTGTTGTAGTAATAGGGTTCAATCTTTATGAATCAATTATGCTTTTACCGTATTCAATGGTAAAGCCTGTTATTGTAATTATTGCCGGTTGGCAGCCTCCGCTTGGCATAAATTTAACAATAGGTCCCTTGGGTAATATTCTTGCATTGATGATTTCGTTAGTTGGTTTTGTTGTAGCAATATATAATATTAAGTTCGTAACGGAAGAGCCGACAGAAAAGTACTATATGTTATTCTTGCTAATAATTACCGGGGCGACCGGTGTTGTTCTTACCGGTGATTTATTTAATATGTTCGTATTCCTTGAGATAACCAGTATTTCCGCGTATGCACTAACTGCTTTTATTCGTGATAGGAATGGCGCCGAAGCGGCATTTAAATACTTATTAATAGGTGGTATCGCTTCAACAATGATTCTGCTTGGTATAGCGATAATTTATACCTACACAGGCACACTTAATCTTGCCGATATCGCTCAAAAAATGCAATATGTTGATCCCAAAATTGCCTTAGCCGCGATGGTGCTTCTTATCGTTGGGTTTGGAGTAGAAGCAGAATTATTCCCCTTAAATGGCTGGGCACCCGATGCATATTCTCAGGCTCCTACGCCGGTTGGCGCTGTTTTTGGCGGTATCGTTGTTAAGGCGGGAGTTTATGGGTTAGCGCGGATGATATATACTATTTTTAATTTTGAAGGTGTATTTTATTTCCTAATGATAATGGGTTTGATAACACTGCTTATGGCGGAAATGTCAGCCATGCGTCAAAGTCAGATAAAAAGAATGCTTGCTTTCTCTTCAATCGGACAAATGGGATTGGTCTTTATCGCGTTCGGCCTGGCAACACAACGGGGTGTGGAAGGCGCTCTTTTTCAAATGCTCAATCATGCTTTGCTTAAACCTTTATTATTCCTTTCTGCCGGTTATTTGGTCTATTATTCAGGTAGTAAAAATATTGAAGATCTTGATGGCATGGGGAGACGAAAACCGTTTCTGGCTTTCTTTTTCGCTTTCGGAGCATTTGCCATTATGGGATTGCCGCCGTTGAACGGATTTTGGAGTAAGATGATAATTATCTCTGAAACGATTCGCAATGGGTTTGTGATTGTAGCTGCATTTGTTCTTGCGGGGAGTGTGATAGAGGCGGTTTATTATTTACGAGTAGTTGGGCGGCTATATTTTAAAAAACATGATGATAATCAACAGGAAAAATATGTTCATGGTTCGGCAATATTTGCCATGTCAATCTTAGTAATATTGGCAATAGTTATCGGATTATATCCGGATTTGGTTATGCAGTATTTAAAACCGGCTGCAGAAGAATTGGTAAATAAATCGTTATATATACAATCAGTTTTTGCTATTAATTAAAATTAAAGAATAAAGAACGGATAGTTTTATGAAAATAGTTCCACTTATTTTAGGAATATTATTTGGCGGGGCTGTATTGTCCTATGTTTTAGGCAAGATACACGTCTACATTAAAATTATAGTATCTTTTATTGCTTTGCTGACTTCCGGTTTCCTTTTCCTTTCACAGTATGGTGTAACGGATACTTTCTCCATGAATATCGCAGGGTTTGATGTGATCTGGCGTATTAATCCGCTCTCCTGGCTATTTGGGATTATGATATTCGGGTTTGGATTGATGGTTTTAATATATTCAACAGCCTATATGAAAGGAAAAGAAAGAATCGGTCTTTTCTGTTTCTCATTATGTATTACCATTGCATCTATGGTTGGTATAGTTGTCAGTGCTGACCTTCTCTCATTCTTCTTCTTTTGGGAAATTATGACCTGGGCATCGTTCTTAATGGTTATTTATTATAGATACGAAGCGCAAAAAGCAGGCATAAAATATTTTGTAATGAGTGCAATTGGGGCCTATGCCATGTTGCTTGCACTCTTCATGATACAAGCAGAAATTGGATCATTGTCCTTTGCGGTAATCGCTGCAAATTGGAGCGGTTTTAGTATTGGTTTTCAGACAAGCTTAATATTACTCTTCTTATTAGCTTTTGGCTTAAAAGCGGCGATGGTACCTTTGCATACATGGGTTCCGGATGCATATAGTATTTCACCGGCGCCATTTTCTGCCCTGTTTTCAGGTGTGCTGTCAAAAATGGGCGTCTTCGGAATAATTATTTTGTTTTACGTTATAAGCGGCGGTTCATTCGCCACCCAATTTGTTACCTACAAAGGGGTTGCACTTCCGGGTTATCTTTTAGCATGGGTCGGCGTGTTAACGGCTTTAATCGCCACAATTATTGCTGTTGTACAGGATGATGCCAAGAAGCTTCTGGCCTATTCTTCCATTGGTCAGCTTGGCTATATTGTTATGGCCATTGGAATCGGCGATTCTTTGGGAATGACAAGCGGATTATTTCTGGCAGTAAATCATACGATTTTTAAAGGTATGCTATTCCTTGCGATTGGAGCTGTTTTTTACAGAACCGGAACCAAGAAAATGAGTGAACTTGGCGGATTAATAACGAGAATGCCATACACATTTTTTGTTGTATTGCTTGGAATTATTACCTTAGCCGGTGTACCGCCTCTTTCAGGTTATGTTGGTAAATGGATGCTTTATGAAGCCTTAATTCAAAAGAAACTCGTGTTTTTGGCCGTTGCAACATTTGCCGCAAGCACTATTGCTTTTCTATATTGTTATCGTCTGATCTACACAATATTCCTGGGGCAAAGGCCGGAAAAATTTGATACGATTAAAGAAGTTCCCCTGGCAATGCGTATCCCAATGGTGTTACTCTCCCTGTTAACAATGTATCTCGGATTTTATCCTTATCATTTATTAGACGTGATAGCATTTGCAGAAACGACTCTCTTTGGCATTGAACCGTTTATCCTTAAAGATACGGTTTTATTTAGTCAAATTGGCGGTGTTGATACCATTACCGTCATGTCAATTGTAGGCGTTGCTTTTGTCGTAATATTTATAATCTTTAATACGGTATATAAACGATCAAGATTGGTCGGATTAAAAGATATTCATACAAGCGGAGAGGTTCCCGGGCCTGAAATAAATCTCCATTTTGCTATTAATTTTTATCAACCATTTTCCCGTGGTGTACAAGGTGTCTTAAAAAGAAGCGCTGACAGGGCCTATCAATCAATAGCGGACGGACTTGAGAATCTATTTGATTTAATGCGTTATATTTACACCGGTAACGGACAAACGTATGCCATGTATGTCATTATATTCTTAGTCTTTTTATTCGTTTTTGGGACAATCTTAATATAACATAATACTAAGTAGGATAAGTGATGAATGAAATAAATTATTATTGGGTCGTAGCAATGCCGTTTATCGCAGCCCTTGTCGGTTTAACCTATATGGGTATTGGCAGGGTATTTATTGCACGGGTTCAACATAGATACGGACCGCCGCTTTTTCAGAATATTGTTGATGTTATCAAGCTGTATTCAAAAACAACTGCTATCTCCCATGGCGTAATGTTCCATTTAGCGCCCATACTCTGGCTGACAGGAACCATAACAACACTCATGTTTATCCCCATATTAGTTGGTGATAATCCCATTTATCTTTTCAGTTTTCGGGGTGATCTAATATTTTTGATTTATATAATGGTATTTGGGCAATTATCTATGGCTCTTGGCGCCGGACAATCCGGAAATCCCAATTCGGCTATTGGCGTAACCCGTGGGTTAACGCAGATGGTTGGTTATGAAGTTCCTTTTGTTCTTGCGTTGATTATTTTAATGGTACAAAATAACAGCGCTTCCATCATTGATATTATTAATGCTCAGGATAGTGTGGCAAACTGGAATATTTTCAAATCTCCATTTGCTTTTATTGCTGCCATAATCGCCTTTCTCGGTATGATGGGTAATAAACCATTTGATATATATATTGCTCCATCAGAAATTGCTTCCGGCCCGCCTTCTGAATTTGGCGGGAAATATCTGGCTGTAATGCAGACTAATGGCGGAATGTTCGCCTTTGCAAAGTTGGTTTTATACGCCGATCTTTTTCTTGGCGGTGCAACCAATTTCCCTGTATTATTACTGAAAACATTTTTATTGTACTTAGTGCAGCTTTCGGTAGGTGTTGTCAATCCAAGATTCAGGACAGAACAGTCCATGTTGTTCTTTTGGAAAATTCCTACGGCAATCGGTCTTGTCGGATTAGTTTTAGTTATGTTTTAAGTAAAAAGTAAAAATTTAGATAAATTAAATATATGGATAC
>JAUVIB010000083.1 GCA_030592985.1 Calditrichaceae bacterium
AATTAAAAATTTACTTATTTTGGAAAGGTCTTAAAAAAAAGGATAATTATGCGATATTTGCTGATTTTTTCACTCTGCATTATCACTAGTATAGAAGCTCAGGTCAATAATTTTGATGAACGGAATTTTTTCAAAAAAGTACGTGATTCTTATTACACGCTGGCGGATGATAATGTTAATAATTTTACTGCTCTGGTAACCAATGTCTCTCTCGAAAAGTTTGCGCAGGATACCTGGGAAAATTCCGAAATTTTTCCAATTCAGATGATCTGGTTTGCTCCTGATCGCCTGTTTCTGTCTCAACAGGGAGTCCCCACACTGCCAAAAGATAAATACGGTGAATACCAGCAGCAGATAGCGGATCTGAATCAACAGGTTAAGGGGCTTATGTTCGATTTGCAACGCTTCTTTTTTAAGGGAATCTATAACAGTTTGAGTGATGATTATGAAATTAGTTTTCATGATGAAGAAACGGTGGAAATTAAGTATGTTTTCGATTCCGGAGTGGAAGAAACTCATATCAAATATATTTTCGGGCTTAACGGACTATGTGTAAAAATCGAAACCACCTACCCGTCACAAAATAAAGTAATTATTACCAAGCCCTCATTCCGAGCTGTGAAAACGAAATGGTTATGCAATGGATGGACGATACAAACGGTTGAAAATGAAAAAATTACCGGCGGATTTATAATTTCATTGAAAAATAAAATAAAAAATGATTACTGGGTACCAATAAATATTCAAATTGATGTTCAAAAATCTGAAAAGCAGGGTGTAATTTTTTCTGATATTATAAAAATTAGGAATTATCTCTTCAATCAACCTATAGAATATATTAACCAGCCTAAGAAGGTCGATTAATAATTTTTATAATATCAAATTTTGGCGTTTCACTTACTGGAATATTGGCTGCCTTTGATTGAATATATTCTTTCAATTTTAGTTCAAAACTGATTTTTTTATCACATGGAAGACAATACTCCAGATGTTCCTCGAATAACTTCTTTTGCTCATCAGTTAGCTCATTATCTATATATTGCTGATATAAATCTTCTATCTCCCCGCAATCATATCTTTTTTTACTGTTTGGCGTCATCGGTAACATATCCTCTCGTTTTTGCGTAATTCCATAGCTGTCTTTGTAAAAGTTTTCTCCCACGATGAAGTCGAGACATGATGGTACCTAATGGGGCATTGATGATGTTTGCAATTTCATTATATGAAAATCCTTCAACATCACATAATAATACAACCAGTCTGAAATGATATGGTAAACTTTCCAAAGCATTTTTTATGTCATCTTCAAAAAAATTATCCAAAAAATCTTCTTTGGACATCTCCTGAAGACTCGTTGTATTATCTAAACGCTTATAAAGGAAAAATTCTTCCATATCATCATAACTAACTTTCTGAGGCTGTTTAATAGCCTTTCGGTAAGCGGTTATAAAGGTGTTAACCAATATACGGAAAATCCAGGCACGAAAGTTTGTACCTTCTTTAAACTGTCCTAATGCACGGTAGGCTTTAAATAAAGTTTCCTGGACAAGATCCTCCGCATCCTGCGGATTATGCGTCATACGTAATGCCGTACTATACATAGATGATAGATGTGATTCTATCATTGTCGAAAATACCTGCTGCTCTTCTTTTGCCAAAACTTCTCCTTTAAAAATGAGTTCTAATTTTAAATAAATTAGAAATTCAAATCAAGTCACATAGATACCAGAGGGGTTTTATAAATTTATTCCTGCCTACGATAAATCATATTTAATGTTTCTATATGCAATAAGTTCAATAATCAGGAATTTAAAATTATTCGGAAAATTGTTTTTTGTTTCGGTTTAGATTCTTTTAAAAATATTTTACCATGATGATAATCTTCAATAATTCGTTTAGCCAGACTCAAACCCAAACCCCATCCTCTCTTTTTTGTACTAAACCCCGGTTGAAAAATATTTTTCTTTTGATGAGGTAATATCCCTTTACCATTATCAGAAAAATCAATGTATACTTTTTTATCTTCCAGAATTTCTTTCACTTTGATATTTATTTCCCCTTCGTTATTATCAATGGCATCAATGGCGTTTTTAATCAAATTTTCTATAACCCATTCAAACAAATCAACATTAATATCCACTAAAGGATAGGACTCAAATTCTTTAGTAAGAATGATTTTCTTATTCATATTTGGAAGCCGTTTCTGGAAATATATAATTACATCTGAAATAACATTCGTAATAGGCGTCGGTTTAAGGCCCGATGCTGAACCGATTTTTGAAAACCGTGATGCTACTTTATTCAATCGAACCATATCATTTTCTATCTCTTTTATAGCGTTTTCCTTAATGGAATCATCATGCTTCATGAGTTCTAACCAACCGGAAATAGAGCTAAGAGGCGTACCTAATTGATGGGCAGTTTCTTTGGCCATACCTATCCAAATAAATTGCTGTTCACTGCGTTTTATATAAGAAAAGCCAAGATACCCTAATAATATAAACAATAAGGCTGCTCCAACGGCTATATAGGGAAAATTTTTAAGTTTGTAAATGACCGGAGAATATCCGAAATAGTAATATCCTAAAATTCTATTCTGATACTGAATTGCAATAGGATCATTTTCTTTTGCCATTTCCTTTAATATTTTTTCTATTTTTTCTTTATCATTTTCCGATAAAGTGCTTTTAGCTGCCGGTATTCCGGGAATATTTTTCCAGCTTTGAGGAATAACGTTTTTATCGGTATAAATAATCGGGTAATCGGCACCCTGGATAACATCATTAAAAAAAAATTCCACATTAGTATTCGGGTCAGGATTGTTAATATTTTCTTCAAATATCTTTAGTCTGAATTTCAGATATTCCGTCGATTTTTCTTCTAATGAATTAACCAGTTTGTTGGAATAGAGTATAGCAGAAATAATTAATACTATCCCCAATATAAACAATAAACCTTTAAAACTGATTTTTCTTTTAAAAATAGATTTTGACATTACGTTCTTTAATCATGAGATATAATAATGATTTATTCTCTGTAAGATAGATATTTTAAAATCGCCTCTGGCATTTGGTTATTGTTAAACAGTAACTATTTGTTAATTAAATATTTGCCATAGCAAAGAGCTGCGAAAAAATAGTTTACAAAAAATTAATGTTATAAGCTAACTTTTTATAGATTACATTCCACTTGCCCCGCCTGCCTTTGCAGATCAAAATGATGCCATATTCCATATGAATAAGGCATTACTCTGTTTCTTCAATATCATTATCGCAAGCCATACATTTATCCGGATATTTCAAACCAAAATAATCATGAATATATGCTTTACGGCAGTCTGCCGTTTTAACATAGAGCATCATTTTATATAATTTTTGCTGTTCATTTTTTAATTTTTTATCTAAGTAATTCTGGGAAGAGAGTTCTTCGGGCAATTCGGATATTATGCGGATATTTTTCTGTTCGATGAATCCCTCCGTAACCTTCCAGCGGTCAAAGAGAGACAACGTCGTCTCTGTACGGAAATCATTACGATTTTTATAGGTAAGCTGTTCTTTTAGATAATCAATCCCCTCTGCATTAACACGTTCATTTTCCGAAAGAAGAATACCATAAGCGCGACTATAAAATTCATCCGTAGGATTATTCCATTTAATAAATTCCAGGTGTATGTTTAGATCTGTTTCATCATAAAGTAAGGTACAGTGTGAATCTTTTCCATCTCTGCCCGCCCGCCCGATCTCCTGGTAATAAGATTCTAATGAGCCGGGAATCTGTGCATGAATAACGAAACGAATATCCTCCTTATCGATTCCCATTCCAAATGCATTAGTTGCGAGAACAAGCTGATTTTTATTATCCATAAAATGTTCCTGCACCTGTTTGCGCATAGAAACATCTAAACGCCCATGGTATATTTGATGAGGAATCTTTTTTTTCTCTAACAATTCACTCATTCTCATCAGATCTTTAATAAGAGTAAAATAAATTATACCATTCCCTTTTACCATTTCTATCTTTTTTAAAACAGCCCCCAACTTTTCATCTTCCCCCCAAACATTCATCACTTCCAAAAATAAATTTGGGCGGTTAATACCCTCGTGATAAATATTAACATCTTTCGATTTTAATCCAAGCTGTAAGAGAATATCTTTTTGTACATCCGGCGTAGCTGTGGCAGTTAAAGCAATGGTAAGCGGATTTCCGGCCATCTTTCTGAATTCCTTTAAACGGGTATAATCTGGTCTGAAATCGTGTCCCCATTGGCTAATACAGTGAGCTTCATCAACGGCAAACAAACTAATAGCATAATTTTTTATCAAATCTACAAATTCCTTTTTACGGAATCTTTCCGGGGTTACATACAAGATTTTATATTTATTATCACGTATTCCTTTATAACGTTTTTCCCGCTCTTTTTTGGTCAATGATGAATTGATAAAAGCAGCGTTAATTCCCCTTTTCGTTAAAGAGTCCACCTGGTCCTTCATTAAAGAAATTAACGGAGAGATAACTAACGTTAATCCCGGAAGTAGTAAAGCCGGCAATTGGTATAGAACAGATTTCCCCAAGCCGGTGGGCATAATGGTTAAAATGTGGCGGCCATTTAGGATGTCTTCAATTATTTCTCTTTGTTTTC
The DNA here is from genome assembly GCA_030592985.1 of Calditrichaceae bacterium. Lineage (GTDB taxonomy): Bacteria > Calditrichota > Calditrichia > Calditrichales > Calditrichaceae > JAUVIB01. Next base: position 4,640 of record JAUVIB010000083.1, read on the forward strand.
CACGAAAAGTGGAATAACCGAAATAATTTTGTAGTTTCTCTTTTATATTCATATTATCCATTTATTAATAATTTGCTCGTCAAACGAAATTTAAGAGATAATCATTTGAAATCAAAAAAAGAGAAATTGTTCTTTGCTTTAGCAGCCTTTTTTATCACTAATGCCATAATCGCAGAAATAATCGGAGGAAAACTTCTTGTTTTGGGTTCATCTGATTTTCAATTTACTCTAAACCTCGGATTTTTTTCAACACAGATCGGCCCATTTATACTAAGTGTCGGTGTCATTCCATGGCCCATTGTTTTTCTTTCTACTGATTTGATTAATGAATATTTCGGTAAAGCCGGCGTCCGCAGAATCACCAATATGGGTGTTATTATGATAATATATGCTTTTATTATCATATTTCTTACCATGATTCCCAAAGCCGCAGAAGGGATCTCTCCGGTAAGTGACGCTTCTTATAATCAGGTACTTTTTCAATCTTTATGGATAATTGTAGGTTCTATAACCGCTTTTATTGTAAGCCAGATTGTTGATGTAGTTGTATTTCACATGTTTAGGAAGAAAACAGGCGGCAAACATTTATGGATGCGGGCAACCGGGTCTACGATTGTTTCCCAGTTTATTGACAGTGTGATTATTCTTGGTATTGCTTTTTATCTGCCGGGGAAAATAACCCTGCCACAGTTTCTTGGATTCGTTTTAACCAACTATAGCTACAAAGTATTAATTGCTATTATTATCACTCCTCTTATTTATCTTGGCCATGGATTGATTAATCGATATCTTGGCAAAGAATTGGCCGAGGAGATGATGGAAGAGGCGGCAAAAGTTAAATGACCTGTTTTACTTAACAACGATGATTATTAACTAAAGTCTGGTAATGCTATTTTTGTGCCGGATCGAGCAATAATGGAAACCATACACGGTAACGGGAATGAATATCCCAGGAATTACCGGCTGATGCAAAATCGCAGAAAAAAATATCTTTAGCTTTTCCGTAATGGCCCTCATGATAATCTCCGGTGATATATGGTATTTTAAAAACCATCCAAAAAGGTGGCGATTGGGGAAGTAAATGGCAGTCCGGACCACTATTTTTATTACCTGCAGGTGTAATAACTTCATCCACATCTATATTATCCAGCCGTTGGTCACGTGTTAAAACAATGGGACCGCGCATGAGTACCAGGTGTTTATGATGATCTTTAGGCTCTGTTCTGTTTCTTATTTTCATATCCAGTTTAAGCTCAATACGGTCGCCATTCCGCCAACGGCGTTGAAGACGTAGATATTGACCAGCCTGAACCTCATTTACCTTTTCATCATTGATTGCAATAATACTGTTTTGGCTCCATTTCGGAATTCTTAATTTTAACATGAACTTCTCTTCTTTAACCAGAGAGAGTGTGATTAGGATATGTCCTGATCTTGGATAATCTGAAATCTGTTCGATCTTTACCACATTTGCCGAGGGTAACGTAATCTGTGATGTTATATCTCCATAAAGATTAATCAGCGGTCCTTCATTATCTTTCATAACTGTAAATTCGGGAAATAGCATGATTCCACGGGGACCGTTGGCAATACAGCAATTTAGATCCATACCGCATTGCATTTCACCAATCCTGCGGATACCAACGAGGGGAGAATATTTCGCAAAAGAAGAGCCGTCCGGTGTCATGGCGCCAAGCATCGCATTGAAAACAGTGGTTTCAAGACAGTCTATCAAAGAAGGATCTCCCGTAATTTGATATAATTTAAACAATAGTTTCATCCAGGTTTGGGTGACGCAGGTTTCGTGCATGTGTTTTGTAGGTTCCGTTTGATGATCCTTGCCACCATACCAGCATTCCACACTTGCTCCCGAACCAATAATGGTAATTTCTGTATCAAGAATATTTTGAACAACTTTTTTCACAGCTTCTAAATATTGCTGATCAGCGGTAATTTTATAAAGCTCTAATAATCCGTCATAACAAGACATCATTTCATAAGCTTTTTGTCCATTTTCCCAAGACCACCAATGTTCCGGATGCGAAAACCGCTCGGCAACAGGGATACTTTTTAATGCATTGCTGATCAATTGCGGACCGTTGGCTGTCTCCCATTGTTCTACAATATAGCGTGCGAATTTCAGGTAACGTTCTTCTTTAGTTCGATTATATAACAGCACTATGGGTTCAAGAATAGAGCTACTGGCCATACCCCGGTAATTACCGGTTTGAATAATATCTACTTTTTCCGGACCCACTTCACTTAACAGGTGATCGGCAAGCCTTTTTACCGCATTTAGTACTTTGTTATCGTTAGTAATATCATAATATGAAAGCAGACCGAGCATAGAATATTTCCGTCCCCAAATATCCCAGTTTTTCAAATGAGCATCATCGGCATAGTTTCCGATATATCCATCCTTCGATTGTGTTTCCAATAATCCTTCCACAGCTAAATCAAGTTTAGCTTTCAATTTTTCATCATGCGTATATTCATAAGCCTTGGCGGCAGCAAGAAACCATTTACCCCAAAATTCGCTTTGCCACATTTTTTTTTCGGTGCGGTTGCGAAAAGGTTCAATTAAATCTTGCTCGTTGCGCGCAATAATACTATTTTTAATACATAGATCGATCTTTTTTCCAAGATATCCACCAATTTTTATGTTATTAAGGTTAATCGTATTTACCAATAACGGCGCCGGAGCTAAATTATTTGTTTCAGTGTACGTTTTGCATTGAGGAAACAAAATCAGAGAAATAAGAGATACTATTACAAGATGCTTCATTTTTGTCTCCTTAAGATGTATGGTTCTGGCAAAAACTCTAAACTTTCAGTTCTTTAACATTCTATTCATTAGGGAATTATGAGTAAACGGGTGTTCTCCCCCTTTTCAACATCCAATATCCAACACTCAAATCCAATTTCCAAGGGTAAGACAATCAATTCCTTTCTTCTTTCTAACCGTTTCGATACTCGTGAATAGAATGGCAACCAGTTCATTTGTCTCCTACAAAAGTGGATTCAGCTGAGATGCATTTTTGATCATTTTTGCCTTCGTAATAATCTTTAACCATATCTCTTTTTCCCGAAGTTCTTTGAGCGCAACCTTGGGCTTATAGCTAAAATCTGCCGGAGATTCCGAGCTTTGCGCCTCGCCGTAGTTTGGAACTGGAGAGGTGTTGCTCCTTAAAACTTGCAAAGATACCATTGCTAACTTTTGTATCAGGCAAAGCTTCAGAAAGTTTGATGAGCCGGACGGCATAATCAATCAAACGCTCTTACAAATCCATTTCTTTCCTTAGACATTGGATATTCCTTGTTGGATATTGGATATTCAGTTCCTTTCTTTTTACTGTTATCGTAACTTTTTATTGAACTTTTGACACTATCTGTTAGTCGAGAAAATTTATTAGAATTACAGACAACCGCGTCGTTTAAGCCATTGGATAAACACTGCTTGCCAGCCGGGATTTCCTATAAAAGCGTCTGGACCATGGCCTCCAATTTCAAATAAGAGAAGTTCTGCAGTGATATCATATTTAAATAAATTTTGGTAAAACCGCACACTATTTTCAGGCTGAACAATTGGATCATCACTACAATGAAGCAGAAAAACGGGTGGTGTGTTACCATTAATCCTATTTTCATTGGAATACTGCTCGATAAGCGTATTTGTAGTGTCTTTTCCGAGAAGATTATTACGTGTTCCCATGTGAGTAATCTCTTTTTTCATGGAAATAACCGCATAAAATAATATTGAAAAATCCGGCCTGCTGCCTATTTGTTCGATAGGGTCTTTGGAATTTGCGTTTCCCGAATCAAAAACTGTTGTTACCGTGCTTGCGAGATGACCGCCGGCAGAGAATCCCCAAACACCAATTTTATTGGGATTGATATACCATTTTGGGGCATTATACCGCGTAGTGCGAATGGCGCGGCGGGCATCTGCAGAAGGGATTTTATGGTATCCATTTGGAAGACGGTATTTCAGAACGATTGCCGCAATATCTTTAGAAATTAGAATATCAGCGATTTTTTTTCCTTCTGTCTCCATACAGACAACCCCATATCCACCGCCGGGGATAACAACAACAGCTGCACCGGTCGCTTTTTCTTTATCGGGCAAATAAATGGTGAGTGTGGATTTGGAAATATTACCAATACAACCACTTCCCTTTTCCGGGCCTGATAAGCCATTATCATAGGGCGCTTTATACGGCCATAATTCCATCTTTTTAATTTCAGTTGCATTTAATACTATTATGGTAATAAATACTGCGAAAATACTTTTTATCATTTCATTCTCCAAATATGACAATGCAAAATAAAAGAACCTGTATTTTATCGAAGATTTTATTTTGAGAAAAAACTAAAGCGCTATGCTATAAAAAATATTAAAACCCGTCAAAATTGTCATTCCAGCGAAAGATGTACCTGCATGTTTAAAGCAGGTAACATGCGGGAATGACAAACATAGGAGCTTTTCAATTCTAAATCAACAATCCCGATTTATTTAGCGAGATCGATTTACGTCCTTAAGTGGACTCTTACATAATAACAGGATACTCAGGATGAATTCTCTCCGCTAGTATTATCCTGAGTAATAGAATAATTGTGATAAATTAGATAATACTCTTAAAAAAGCAAACAAAAATACCAATTTTATTTATTGCATTCTCAATAAAATGCGACGATAATGCACATGATATGTTCTTTTTATCAAGATGGTAATATTGTTTGTTAACGATTCTTGTTTACTATTACTTAATATTTATTTATCTTAATCAATCGTTTTAAACAAAAGGATTTTATCATGCGTATTATTATTTTACTTTCGTTTCTTTTCCTAACCACAAACAATCTTTACAGTGCGGAACCGCTTAAATTGAATTCAGATAGAGAATTGTTTATTGATCATTACCTGATTGAGAAACTTAAGGGAACAAAACTCGTCCTGCATCATCCGCACGATGAAGGTCCTGTAATCTATTTTGATAAATCATGGGAAGGTCTCTTTTGCGGATATTCAACAATCATAAAAGATGGCGGCATCTATCGTTTATACTATCGGGGCTTACCCAAAGCCGGTAAAGACGGCAGCAATGCTGAAAGCACCTGTTATGCCGAATCAAAAGATGGTATTCACTGGATAAAACCGAATCTCGGGATTTTTGAAGTAAACGGTAATAAAAATAATAATATCATATTAAAAAATGCCGCTCCGGTTACTCATAATTTCAGCCCTTTCCTTGATACAAAAAGAGGTGTCAATAAAAAATATAAATTCAAAGCT
>JAUVIB010000094.1 GCA_030592985.1 Calditrichaceae bacterium
CCAAAAGCTTTTAACTGAGGATTATGGGCAACCCCTTCAGCAACCAAATCACTTAGTTTTACAACCTGCCCGCTGCCTGAACTGATCAGTATCAGCAATATCAAGACAAGCCACGTGTAATTTTTCCGCATTAACTTTCTCCTTTTAATAGTTTTTGCTTTCGTAAACGGTAAAATGAAAATACCAGTAATCCCAAACTTGTCCACCATAAAAAAGCATAATGATGAAGATAATCGGTTAGCCCTGTCTCGAAAGCACGATGATGTACATTTTCCCTTAAATTATTCGAGTAAATTTGGATTTGATCCGTTAATTGTACCGAATCAAGAAAAAATTGGTACAAACAAGTAGATCCGCCACTCATTGGAACAGGGAAAAAAAGACAAGTACCGCATAAAGCACCGATCAGAATTAACATGTATAATATTTTTATTCGCTTTTTCATTTTTTTATTTCTCATTTTTTCACTATATATCTCAATATCCGTGCCAGCTTTTATCAGAAACACAGCTATCTTAATGATATTTAAGCAGTTAAGGATATATATATTCACAATCCCAATTAAATAGAACGCCTAATTCAAAATAATTGAAGAATACTATGCAGTGGAATGTAGAATATTATACAATTTCCATAAACAGGATTTATTTGTAAAGCTATATTTTTCATTCAAAGACAAGGGACATTCATAGTAAATAAACTAAATATTGATAAGTAGAATGTGATTGATTAAATTAAACCACAAGAGCTAAAACAGAATATTAAAATCTATTTTTAGGATATTGATAATAGAGAGGTATTTTGAATTGAAAAGACTTTATTTGTTATTTTTAAAGATAAAAAAATTAAGTGGTCTTTTTACAGTAGTTACTTGCTGCATTATTATACTCTTCTCTTGTGCAACCACAAAACCTCCTATTGTCACACCTTATTTTTATTTTGACTACCATGACAACAATTATCGTATTCGTTCTATTTCTTCTATAGACAAGACCTTGTCTCGCAATGAACTTGTTGGGAATAAGTTTTTAGCGACTGATTTTGGCCAGGACAGAATAATAGACAAGATTATTCTCGGAGGAATAAGTCTGTCTGAAGCACAAAATATCTACGAATATGCCTTAGCAATACTTACTAAGGAGAATAAGCTGCGTGAAGTTAATTTGAATATCCATAAGTACCAATATGTAAATTCTGAATATACCTATGAAATCAAAAGTTTCCGGCCTAACAATACTGATCCTTTTAATGACTTTAGAATTATCAAAAATCATCAAATAGTGAATCAACAGATTATAATAATTATTGACCAAAAAGCAGACGGTATATTAGACGAGGTTGTTAAGGGTAATGTAACATTGGAAAAATTTCAATCTAAATATTCTGAATTATTAAAAACAGGCCTACAAAAAAATAAATTTATTAAAGTGGATAATATAATCCTTCTTAAAGAGAAATAAATAGTTTTATGGATTATGTCCTTTGCTCAGCCAATAACGGCTTAACTTATATATTTACAGACAGTTAACTCAATCCCCCTTAAAAAAGGGGGTAAGGGGGATGTCTCCCTTTTAAATCCAAGAAATTTATTTATTATTTGCTGAGCTAAAGACATAATCAATAGTTTTATTATAAATATTGCGAAGAATGAAACATTTACGTAAAATATCTTAAATCGATATTGTTTTTTGAAATAACTGTTTCTAAGGAGAGCTGAAAAAGACAAAATAAAGATTTTAGAAATCGCAAAAAAAAACACCATTTGGCTTTCGAAGTAAAGAATTGACTTCAAATTGAGATATTGATTTAGCCGTGGAAGATGTTTCGGATGGAATATTATATAATTTTTTACAGTATATTTATTTTCTCTCTGACAAAGCCGATTGTATAGTATCAGCTTAGCAAATAATTAAATGATGTATATAAACATTGTAAGAGTTGCAGATTATTATACAATCTCTTTTTGAAAGAATCGGTGTAAAACTAACATTGAAAGGATTAATGTTTGCGTAAATTTATTTTAAACACACTTATAGGAATTGGTGTATTTTTTATATCCTATCCCATTGGCGTCTCAATAAGAAAGGATTTTTCTGTTGATAACGAGAAGATCGCTTTTCTTATTATCGGCCTGCTAATTTTACTTTTGGCATATATAGGTCATTACAGAAACAAAAAAGAAAAACTCCTCCGAACAAGAAGGTTTTTAAATTTAAGTTGAAAACGATCCCACAGTTCAATCCTTTTTTATCGGATAAGGAATTTTCGGTATTCTCTTTCAGGCATAAGCATAGAATTAATTTACTCCTGCACTAAGTGCGTGTACAAACCTGTGTTAATCGGCATGTTCCACGCCATCCAGCATCGGTGTTTACCTGCCAATTTTTTTGCGTGGCCGTGCTGTACCCCCATTGTAGCTGGTGTAAGTGACTTTGTAGAATGGCTCTAATTATCTTTTACAATATCCCAAATTTCTTTAAACGATAAAGCAGAACATGACGGGGGATTTTCAACAGGCGGGCTGCTTCGGACTTATTACCCTTTACTTTATTTAACACTTTTTCAATTACATTCTTCTCAATTAAATCCAGGGAAACACCCTCTTCCGGAATTTGTACAGAAAAACCGGATGTACTTCCCTTCAGATCCTCTGTTATTAAATAGGGTGGTATATCCTGCATAGAAATAGTATTACTCGCCGATAGTGTAACCATACGCTCCATAACATTCTCCAACTCCCGCACATTACCCGGCCAGGGATATTGTTTAAGCATTTTTATAACATGAGGATCAATGGAAAATTTCCTGCCTGAACTGTATCGTTTAATGAAAAAATCTATTAAATAGGGGATATCCTCTTTCCGTTCGCACAATGGCGGCAACTGAATAGGAATAACGCTTAAACGGTAATACAGATCTTCACGAAATTTTTTCCTCCTGATTAAATCCTGCAAATCCTGATTAGTCGCCGAAATCAATCGAACATCTACTTTAATTGTTTTTTCCCCACCAACACGCTCAAATTCTCTCTCCTGAAGAAATCGTAAGAGTTTAGCTTGTGGGTCTAAATGCAGTTCCCCTATCTCATCTAAAAAGATTGTTCCCCCATCGGCTAGTTCAAATCTTCCTTTACGGTCTTTCAGCGCGCCGGTGAAAGATCCTTTAACATGCCCAAACAATTCACTCTCTAACAAATTTCCGGGAATTGAAGGACAATTAATGGTAATCAATGGTTTATTTTTTCTCGAGCTATAATAATGTATCGCCTTGGCAATCAACTCTTTACCTGTACCGCTCTCACCGAGGATTAACACATTAGCGGTACTATCCGCTACTTTTTGCGTTAGTTTTAAAACTTGCTGCATTTTACGGCTGTTTGCAACCATGTTATCAAAATGAAATTTCCCCTGCAGGTCATCTTTTAAAGATTCATTCTCCTTTTCAAGTTGTTTAAGACGTACATTTTTTTCGATTGTAAAGAGCAGCTGTTCCCTTCCAAACGGCTTGGTAATATAGTCATCCGCTCCCAGCTTGCAAGCGTCAATGGCGCTATCCACGCTTCCATAGGCCGTTATTAAAATAAAAATTACCTGCTGATCCTTTTTTCTAATAGCATTAAGCACATCAATACCGGAAATATCCTGCATCTGAATATCACTGACCACGATGTCATAATCCTCTCGGGTATACTGTTTCAATCCATCATGACCGTTAGTCGCAACATCCACAATAAAACCATTCTTTTTTAACTGATGGCTAATTACCTTTCCAAGATTAATATCATCGTCGATCAGTAAGATACGCATACGGCTTTATCCTTTATTCTCACACGGAATATCCAAAATGAATTCGGCCCCTTCATCAACCGAACTTTTCACCCTAATCTCCCATTTGTTTTCATCCACAATACGCTTTACAATAGACAAGCCTAAACCGCTTCCATTTGATTTTGTTGTGTAAAATGGCACGAATATTTTTTTTACCTGTTTCCCATCCATACCTTCACCATGATCTTTAATAGATAAGCGAATATGGCGCCCTGCATTATCGACATATACCGCTTTTATAATAATTTCACCGCCAGCGGGCATGGATTGAATAGCATTTAACAAGATATTAATTACAACCTGCCAGAACTGATTGGAATCGTTCGAAATCATGCAGGAGGATTCCGGTAACTCTGTCTTAAAAATAACCTGAGTTTTACGTGCTTGTGCCCCCATCATAACTAATAAATTTTGCAATGATTCTTTGAAATCAAAAAAGCCGGACTTTCTGTCCTTCTTGCGGGCAAATCCAAGATAATGTTCAACAACCTGGTTTAAGCGTTCTGTTTCGTTTATCAAAATGTCGAAAAACTCCGATTCCTTTAATTTTTCCGGCGCCTCATCGCGAATAATTTCCACCGCTCCGCGAATTGCACCGAGAGGATTGCACACTTCATGGGCTAAACTCGCCGTCAATTCACCCACAATAGCCAAACGATCAGCTGCGCGTAACTGATGTTCCATAGACGAAATTTGTTCGGACTGATATTTCTGCTGGTCCAGGGTATCACGTAGTTTATCCGCTGTTTTCTGATATTTTTCTTTTTCTTTTTTTTCTCCTTGAGCTTTAAGGCCTGTCAAATAGCCAAGCACATTGAAAAGTACGATCTGCAGAAAACGCATAAGATTGTTTTCCACCATGCCGCCCCAGTGGAACATAATATGGGGAAGATAGAGGGCGCTCACTGCCAGCGCCGTACCCAATCCTCCCCTTACCCCAAAGCGGAAAGCCGCTAAAATAATCGGGATAAAATAAGCCTGCATAAAAATCAGGTGATACTGCCAATTGGTTGTCGGTGTATTATAATGTTATATGGTAACCAACATTACAAGACCGGCAATAACAGCGATATAAACAAATTCTGATTTTTTTTTATCCATCAATCCTCTTTTTAACCTATTCAAAATATTTACTATGAATATTTTTATTGAAAAAATAGCTATTCAAATCGCTACCCATTTTTTCGTGTCTATTCGTACCTGTGATTCCAATTTCTACTTGTCCAGTCCGTCAGATCGAAACATGGTTGCTGAGCTTGTCGAAGCATCCGCGCATCCCATCCTTGGTGTAATAACAACAGTTAGAACTCATCTTTTGATCTGTCTTAGACTCCATGCTCTATCCATTTGGGGTGATAAGCGTATTGCAAATAATTACATTTTCCTGAATACTGTCTCCCCTTCGACAAGCTCAGGGAGCTTGCTTTGATTGCTAATCTTGCATGCCCGGCTTGGACGGGTCAAAGCATAAATAGTGAGCTTGATTTCAGTGCGTATCTTGGTAAAAACATTATTCTCCCTCATGATTAAAATAATTTTCTTTCCATTAAAAACGTAATCCTTTGGTGGCTTGGAAATTTGGAACGAATTGACTGTGTCAACTCAGCATCGACATAGTCGATGCACTCCAAAAACTTCATTACCTTCCAAGCTAATGAAGGATTACTAAAGAACTTTTTTTCACAGAGAACTCAGTTGAACCTGTAAATTAAATATCCGGAGCTTTCTTTTAATAGCTTATTTTATTTTATAAATATGGACATCTAATGGTTTAAATTGATCTTTGAATCTTCCTTTTTTTATTTCGATTGTTCTATCTTCACCATAAACATTCAGAACTTTTCCCTTGATCGATTTGTCAAAAAATTCCGCAGTTATTGTTTCATCCCGTGAAAGATTTGAAGCAATCAGGTAATCACCCGCTTTACTTTTCTTAATAATTGCCCGGATATTTTCATTCTTATCAACGGTTTGAACCAATTTGCCGATCCCTTTGGCCATAAAAACGGGAGCCAATTCATTAATTTCTTTCAATAGGCTTACATGCGCTTCCCACAATTCAGGATAATCTTGCGGTAAGTATTGACCATATCCCTTATAGGTATACCACAATAGTCCTTTTGCCCCTTCAAGTAATCCGCTGTAGGTCATAAAACGATGTTCCTGCGATGTGGGCATGCGTTGAGTGGGCCATTTAAATAGTTGACCGCAGTGCCAAATGGGTTGATCACCATCGGAATCACGATTGGCCTTGGCAACCGCTTTACCAACACTCTCAATGGTACCATTAGCAATGGGATAGGTATCTACACTAAGGATATCACCGCAACGGCCGTATGTTTTATAACCTTGTGAAGTCGTTACTACCATATAGGATGGATGGGTCGGATCTGATTTATAAGCGGTCTGATAAAGCTCATAAATATAAAGAAGGTCTGCATGGTTATAAGCAGGTTCATCGTACAACATCCAGCATAAGACAGCAGGGTGATCTTTATTCTCACTAATAAGTTTACCAACTTCTTCAACAGTCCCATGTACAGAAACCGCTGCTTTCAGACCCGCTTGCTGAACCTTATCCAAATCTTTCATACTCGCAACGACAAAATTATAACCCGCCTCTTTTAACTTTTTATAATCTTCAACTGGCGCGCCGTAGGTTCCAATGGGAAAATATAGTTTGCCGTCATCTCCCTTGGGCAACAAATCTTTTGCAATCATTTTAGGTAAGGGGTGACGTTTTAGTTTACCGTTAAAGTACTTCATCTCACTAACGATTAGGCCGTCATCCAATGTTTGAAACTCTGCTTTAGCAGTAAAAAATCCTTTCGGCAATTTGGATAATAAAACGGGAAACTCTTCTCCTGGATTAACTTCTCTGCTCATAATCAAACCATTATTTTTATCCATCATACTTATTTTAACTTTACTCTGAGGATTTAAAGCAGATATGCGATACGCCTCGCCAAAACGAACCAATAAAGTATCTTCATTGGGTACTAAAGTAATCTGTTTATATTTATCAATGTTTTTACGAATGACGTTTAACGTAGAATCATAATCCAAAAAACGTACCACTAAGCCGAAATTACCGCTGCCCTCATCAATTTTCAACATCAAATTATTCAGTCCTTTATTAAGGATTACCGGAATATAATCATCGTCTTTCTGCAGCCAACGTCCGGTTCGTGGATGGACTTCATGAATTTTTTTACCATTTAGCCACACTTTCGCGCCATCATTACTGCCAATGGACAGTATTATTTTTTGCTCTTCAGGACTAATGATCTGGTTAAAAGCATAAGCAACCACTAAATCATTCGGCGTCATGATATCATTTAAAAGGATTTTATCTTCTTTTCCCTGATAGTGATACCATTGCCGCTCTATATCGGTATCCGGAATTTTTACTGAAACGCCCTCTGTGGGAATGACGTTGGCTTCCCCTCCGATAGGCAGCAGGAAATCAGTCGCAAAACCTTTACATTTATCTCCATGCATAAAATCACTTAAATCACAATCATCACAGTTTGGAAATGGGCCGATTAGCAGCCAATCTTTTATAAATTCGTTCTTTTTTAATTCCACTTTACTCGTTTGCCGGCATGAAATAAACGATAAAGTAACCAATGCTATTATGATTAATAGTTGAAAAATTTTCATGGTCTTCGTTTTCATCAATATATCCTTTCATTAAAATACATACATTTACCAAATTATTTTTTTACCATTACGCTTCATTTGCCTTTTCAATCAAAGATAATATTTTCTGTCGTCCGGTTGCCGCCACCTGCTTTAAATCCGATTTCCAATGATCTCTGTTAAAAGTTTCCAATGATATGGGACCCCTGTAACCAATTTTTTTGAGATCTTTTAACACACCAACAAGAGGCAGAATTCCATCTCCCGGATAGATACGATCTTTATCGCCCAACTGCTCTCTCGGTGGATTTGCCGGCACATCATTCCAGTGAAAATCGGCAATAATATCTTTATTCAATAAACCGATTCCTGCAAAACCGGAACCACCCCGATAAAGATGAAAAGTATCCATTATTAAGCATGCGTCTTTATCATCGGTATCGAGAGCAATAGCTGCCGCCTGCCCTAACCGGTAAATGCCCTTAAAAAATCCGACAAATTCAAAAGCAACAATAATACCATACTCTTCCCGTCCAATTTTCAGTAGTTCCTTATACCGTTTAACACCAACTTTCAGGTCAAAGTCTTCCCGATCGGGAACCGGGATGGCGGCTACATGTTTTGATCCCACCTCCGCAGACAGGCGCATTCTGTTCTTTGTAGCCGCAAGAGAATCCTTAAAATCCTGATCATCCATGGGCATACATCCCCACAGCCCTATGATATTAGGTACAAATAATCCCAGCTCTTTAATATGCACGGCCAGGTCTTTAAGATTTCCTCCATCCTTTTCATATTTTTCCAGATCACCTATCCATAATTCAATTCCATCATAACCGGTTTCCGAGGCAATTTTGATTTTTTCTTCCAAAGACGCCGGACGAATAGTGCTGGTATTCAGACAGATGGGCCATTGACTCGTCCTATTCTGATATTTTTTTCCACCCGTTTTGCAGGAAACATTAACAGCAGTTAAAGCAGCTGCTGCCGTACCCATTTGCAAAAATTTTCTACGATCCATTATAACTCCTTTTACTTTTTATGCCCAATAGTACAACTTAAAGAAATCGACATAGCGTTTTTTTTTATTTAGACTTTTTAGAGTATAATTATCTATTCAAAAAAAAATATTTTCAGCTCTCCATTTAGAATCAGAAATAGCATCTCTCCTCGTGTGCAAATTATAAATCTCTTTTTCATTTATCCACACCTTGGCACCATCCTTACTGTCAAGTGTTAGAGTTATATCACACGCATTAAGTAAAAATCTAAGGTGTGCGGATAGATTATCTTGATTTATATATCACTAGTCATTATATACATCGATTTTCCTTCAAATACTTCATATTTCGGCCTGAGACGTTCAGTATTGTAATATTTTTCAACGTCCAGCACTTTCTTTTGGCTGATAACCACGTCGATTGATACATTACCATATATTCCGTCACGTATATTAACCAGTTTTCCTGATTTATTTTGCAAAACCAAATCAAATGCAAGATTGCCGTATATCATTGGTACGATTGAATCCGTTGCATCCGGTTCTCCGCTGCGTGCAAGATAACCAAGTCTTTGATACATCACGTGGATTTGTTTTCCATTATTAAAACGCGGAGCAAATCGCTTTAATTCTGCGGCAACTTTCTCGCCAATACCACCGAGACGTTTGTGACCAAACTGATCTGCTTCTTCATTTTCATAAGTCATTCCATCGTGCCCCGTCATCATCGCTCCTTCCGAAATAACAGCAAGTGCATAATTACTGGGGTTATTTTTATAATCATGGGAAAGAAGTTCCGCCAAATGTTCTACATTAAAGTTAGTTTCAGGAATCAGACAGCGACTGGCCGCTCCTGCCATTGCAGGCAGCATTGCCGTAAATCCCGCATAACGACCAAAAACTTCCAACACCAAAATACTTTCATGCGAGCCGGCACATGTGCGCAGCTGATGAGCAAGTTCCACCGTGC
>JAUVIB010000090.1 GCA_030592985.1 Calditrichaceae bacterium
AGTTAAATATGCGGTATTATCGTTTCTATTGACAGCAATTGTTTTTTCTTGCAAGAGCAAAGTAACGGTTCAACACGATTGGGAAAACCCTGAAATTTTCGGCATCAATAAAGAACCGGCGCATAATACTTTTATCCCTTTTTTAACCGTTGAGCAAGTAAAGAAAAATCAATGGGATAAGTCGCCTTTTTATCAATCATTAAATGGTAGTTGGAAATTTAATTGGGTCCCTAAACCGTCCGATCGTCCGCTGGATTTTTATAAACCGCAATATGATGTAAGCAGCTGGAATGAGATTTCCGTGCCCGGAAACTGGCAGATGTACGGCTACGGCATTCCAATTTATGTGAATGTTAAATATCCTTTTGTGAAAGTGAATCCGCCTTATATACCTAATGACAATAATCCGGTTGGTTCCTATCGCAGGACATTTACAATTCCGGATAATTGGGCAGAGCAGGAAGTCTTTATACATTTTGCAGGTGTGAAATCGGCTTTTTATATCTGGATAAATGGGAAAAAGGTTGGATATAGTCAGGGAAGCATGACGCCAGCTGAATTTAACTTGACCTCCTATCTTAAGAAAGGAGATAATATTCTGGCGGTTGAAGTGTACCGTTGGTCTGATGGCAGTTATATAGAAGATCAGGATATGTGGAGGTTAAGCGGTATATTTCGTGATGTCTATATTTTTTCTACACCCAAAGTAACTATAAGGGATTTTTTCGTTAAAACCGATCTGGATAAAAAGTATAAAGATGCAGAATTAAAAATCGAAATAAAAATAAAAAATAATGGAACCATGAAAAGTGAAGATTATAAGATAGATGCTGTTTTATATGATACGCAGGGTAGGGAAATGCAATCTAATATGAGCGCCGCTATATCATCTGTAAAAAAGGGTGGAGAAGCCGTATTAGAGATTACGCAGAAAATTAAAAATCCTTTAAAATGGACGGCTGAAACACCTAATTTGTATCAGGTTGTTTTGGCATTAAAAGATAAAAACAATAAGATCATCGAAACGGTGGGTACAAAATTTGGGTTTAGAAAAATTGAGATAAAAAATCGCCAATTTTTTATTAACGGAGTCTCCGTAAAATTCAAAGGAGCCAACCGGCATGAGCACGATCCGAAATTCGGGCGGACTATCCCTTACGAAATGATGGTTAAAGATGTGAAATTAATGAAACAATTTAATCTGAACTGTGTGAGGACGTCTCATTATCCTAATAATCCGAAATGGTATGAATTATGCGACCAATACGGCATTTATGTGGTTGATGAAGCGAATGTGGAATCCCATGGAGCCAGCGGTATTTTACCGCGAAGTAATCCTGACTGGAGAGAAGCGGTTATTGATCGTGTAAAAAGTATGGTACAGAGAGATAAAAATCACCCGTCTGTGGTAATGTGGTCTCTCGGCAATGAAGCAGGTTCCGGGGAGAATTTTATTCATATGCAAGATTATATTCATCAGTCAGATCCATCCCGTCCGGTACATTATGAAGGGTATAATGAAGCTGGTGATGTATATAGCACCATGTATCCAAAGGTAAGCGATCTTGTAGAATATGCTCAAGGCGGATCGAGTAAACCCTATTTTATTTGCGAATACCTTCACGCTATGGGAAACGGCTGTGGAAATATGAAAGAATATTGGGATGTTATATATGCCCAAAAATCACTCATTGGCGGATGTGTCTGGGATTGGGTTGATCAGGGGATATTGACAAAGGATGAAAATGGTAAAGAATATTATGCTTATGGTGGCGATTTTGGTCCTGAAAGCACGCCAAGTGATGGTAATTTCTGTTTAAACGGACTTATTTTCCCTGATCGTAAGATTTCTCCGAAAATGTGGGAAGTGAAAAAAGTTTACCAGTATATTTCCGCTTCTCCCGTTGATTTAATACAGGGGAAATTACGTATAAAAAACCGCTATAATTTTACAAATCTAAATCAGTTTGATACCCGTTGGGAAGTTCAGGAAGACGGTATTATCATTCAATCAGGTGATATGGGGAGAATAGAGCTTGCCCCGGGGAAGATTAAGTCTGTCAACATACCCATAAAAAAAATTATACCCAAAGCCGGTGCGGAATACTGGCTGGAAATTCGTTTTTATTCAACAAAAAAAATGCTCTGGGCAGATAACGGTTTCGAAGTAGCCTGGGAACAATTTAAAATCCCGGTTGAGAAGGAACGGAGCTTTATAAAAATATCAAATAAGAAGGATTTACTTGTTAACGAAAAAGATAGTAAAACGATCATTACGGGAGAAAATTTCAAGATTGAATTTGATAAGAAAACCGGCAGCATTAGCTCTTACCAATTTGAAGGAAAAGAATTCTTTGCTTCTAATACAAATCCAATATTAAATATCTATCGGGCTCCGGTTGATAATGATACACGAGTTAAAAGCGATTGGCTTGACGCCGGTTTAAATTTGCTGACGAGCAAAGTCGTCTCCTTTCAACTTGAGAAGGTGAATAATGGAATGGTTCGGATTGATATTAATACTCAATATCACGGTAAGGGAAAAGACGGTTTTGATTACCGCAGTATCTATTCCATCCTGAATACCGGAGATATCTTTATAGATAATCAGATTATTCCATTTGGAAAATTACCTACTTTACCGAGAGTAGGTTTAACTTTTGAGATAAAAGAAGAGTTTAAAAACCTCACATGGTATGGCCGCGGACCGCATGAAAATTATTCTGATAGAAAAAGTGCTGCTGCAGTCGGCTTATATAACAGTACAGTAATAGAGCAATATGTCCCTTATATCAAACCGCAAAGCAGCGGCAGCAAACAGGATGTCCGTTGGTGTATGGTCTCTACACAGGATTCGTATGGCTTATTGATTGTAAACCGTTCCTTTCCTTTTTCGATGACCGCCCTGCATTATACTGAGCAAGATTTCAGCAATGCAAAACATACCAATGAACTGGTTCCCGGGAAGTCAGTTTTTTTAACCATAGACGCTAAACAGCGCGGTTTGGGAAATGCGAGCTGTGGTCCGGAAATTTTAGCGGAATATAAAGTCGAAGCGGAGCCGATATCTTTCAGCTTTAGTATCCGGCCTTACCGGCCATCCATGGGAGATTTTGTTGAGTTTGTACGAAAATCCCTGCCGGTCATCTCACAACCGCTGATTCGTCGTGATTACCTTGGGAATGTTACGATTGATAAAGCGGAAAAATATACAGATATTTATTATACCATAGATGGAAATAAACCAACAACAAAAAGTCTAAAATATAGGAATACATTTAAACAATTTCTGCCGGTTACCATTAAAGCCAGGTCCTTTTGGAATCTGCTTTCCAGTAAAACCTCTGTAGAGATAATGGGTCAGTTAAAAGTTCCAAAACCGAAAATGACTCAGTATAATAATTTCTATGATAAAATCTTTGTACGCCTAAATTCTGATATGATTGATAGTGATATCCATTATACAAATGATGGAGCAGACCCGGATCGTTCTTCTCCTGTATATTCACAGCCTGTTGAAATAAGTAAGGGAACAACGTTAAAAGTGAGAGCTTTCCGTGATGATTGCCTTCCAAGCGATATTAGTATAGGACAGTATAAAAAAGTAAATTTGCATGAGGATATTCATTATGACTATTATGTAGGCCATTGGGAAAAAATCCCGATTTTTTTTGGCATAAAACCTGATAAATCGGGAATAATTAAGCAATTTAAATTAGATTTGATAGATAATAACAAAGATCATTTCGCTCTAAAGATGACAGGGTTTATAGAGATTAAAAAGTCCGGAGATTATTACCTTTTTTGCGGTTCCAATGATGGTACAAAGCTCTATTTTGATAATAATCTTTTAATCGATAACGATTTCGCTCATGGATTTAAAGAAATATCAAAAAAAGTGTTTATTAATGAAGGTATCCATTTTATTGAAGTGCATTATTTTCAAGCCGGCGGCGGACAGGAGTTGAAAGTTTCGTGGAGAGGACCTAACTTTCAAAAGCAAGAGATAAAGGGAGATAATTTTCTAAATAAATCCGATATTAAATAATTCAGGTTAAAAAGACTATGAAAATTCTAATTCTTGATAGTGATAATACCTATTCATTAAAACTGAAAAAGCGATTGATTGAAAGTGGGTATGAAGCACTTACCACAACAGGCCCAATGGATGTTTTAATAGCTATTAATAAAAATGGCAAGCCGGACCTGTTAATTATGGAGATAAAACTTCCATCTGTATCCGGGTATGATTTTATCCAACAGCTTAGAAAGGAATTAGGAAGTTTGGATTTCCCTATTATTGCACTCTCCGAATATGGCAGGGATGAAGATATAAGTAAGGCGTTTTCTTTGGGTGTATTCGATTATATCCTAAAGAGAAATGGATTTAATAAAATTGCAGAAAGAATACTATATAATATTAATATAATAACACAGGCCAATAAGCTATTATCGGGTGAAAGTTTTCAATCTTATAAGTTGGGGGATGTGCCTTTATCCCAATTCCTTAAAATCATTCGGATGCGTCACATAAGCGGGAAGATTATACTTAATGACAATGAAAATCTGTATGTAAATAATGGAGAGCTTTATTCTGCCGCTATAGGTGAGATTCAGGGCGATCCTGCACTTTATTCTTTGATAAACAGAATGGAAGGAAGTATCTCTTTTAAAACCGTTTCCGATATAACGGTAGCGAAAAATATAGAATTTGATTTAAATGAAGCCCTTATGTTTTTCAAGGAAATTAATGAAAAATATAAGACGACTCTGCGTTTGATTCCCTATAAACGGATTGACTCACGGACCGATTCAATTATTGAAGCGGAAGATGTACGCAAGCAATATTTTATTAATCTGATTGATAATATGTCAACCATTGGTGAGCTGATTGAAAGAGAGCATCTGGAAGAGTGGCTGGCTGTATATCATTTTCGACAATTAGAAAAAGAACACACGATCAAGCTTGCTCAGCGTGATACTATTCCGGGAGGAATTTATTCTGTTAGACATCGATGGACGGATGATATTAAAGTTTTACTTGTGGGGACTTTTCAAAATAAGCTGCACATTCTTTTAGATTTTCTAAAAAATATTTCTCAGGTAAAAACAATTGAGACAATTCTAAACAGTAATGAAGTGGAAATAAATGTCCGGAAAATTAATCCAAATGTTATTATTTGGGATAATGATATACAAAAAACAACCGGCCTGATGTCATTAAAACGACTTGTCCTGACAAATCCTGTTCCGGTTATTATGATGAATATGGCCTTACCTTCAGAAAATGATGTGATAATCGATTCATTACGGTTCGGCGTTATCGATTTTTATATTGATTGGATTGAAGAGAAAGAAAAAGCAGAATATCAGCTGAAGAATGATTTCATTGAGAAATTACTTAACGCAGCTAATATTAATGTAAAAAGTATTCAACATATAAAGCTAAAAGGTTATAAAAGAAACCGGGATGAGGAAATCCCATCCAGCGATAACCTGGTTGTGATGAACGCTTCATCAGGAAGCTATAGCGCACTTTTGAGAATAATTCCATATCTTCCGGGAAATTTAAAGACAAGCGTGGTTGTTCTGAGCGACCTGGAAGTAAAATATTTAGAGCCTTTTATTCGATATCTTGAGATTATTTCTGAAATGAAAATTAAATTGAGCACAAGAGAAGAAACCCTTTTGGCCGGGACCTGCTATTTTATTAGTAAAGATAAATCAGCTAACTTCTTTAAAGATAAAACAGTTTACCGGTTGGGTGTGGATAAGAGCGCTATTGAAAATGAATCTGCGGGACAAGTTGATCGAGGAATGTATTCTGCTGCAGTCCTTTATAAGACTCAATGTACGGGAATCTTATTATCTGGCACCTCTGAGGATGGCGTCATCGGAATGGGCGCTATTAAATGGAATCAGGGCTATACAATTGTGCAATATCCCGGAACTTGTATTAAGCCGGAAGGTCCATTAGCTGCTCTTAAAATAAATGCAGCTCATGAGGTTATTGTGATCAATAAAATTGCTGAGAAAATTATTGACCATGTTACGATGATATCCAATTTTATTTAACTGAATAACCATATATTGCTACATATTTCAGATTTTTAGTTATCATCCGAGTATAGATTTAACGACCTTATACAATAGCAGTAATAAAAAATGGATTAATGGGAAGCATGAAAAAACTTTTACAACTACAATACTATTATTAGGAATAGATAATGGGGAAAAACGTTGAAAAAAACCGTTTGCCACAAAAAATTGATGAGAAATCCTTAACAAATTCGGATTTTTCTGAAAGTGATATTAAAAAATTATTTAATAATTATGATAAAAAATTACTTCATATTTTTATCGATACACTTTCAATGATTTTAAAAAAAATTGGTTCGTTGGTGGAGCGATTAGATGAATCTGAGGCGAAAGTAGATTGTATGTTAGAATTAGATAGAATTTTTCAATCAGCTAATTATATGGGGATAACATGGATTGCAAATGTAATTACGGAAATGAAACTCGTTGTTTCGAAAGCTTTTGAAGGAAATCAGAAGGAGCATATTCAATTTAAAGTTTCTCTGGAAAATGATATTGCAAAGTTGAGTAAAGTTGTTCACTATTGGGAAAGATTGCAGGATATTCCAGTAGACGGCCGCGGAAAAGACGATGATAATGCCCTCATTCGTTTCAGCAAAGAAGATGAAGAATTAATTAAAATGTATACTGACATGCTTGATGGGCATTTGCAGGATATTTATAATTTGATTATCCAATTAAAATCCAGACAAAATGTATCAGAAAATTTAATAACGTTTAAGAATATTTATACACAACTGAGTATTTCCACAAACTTTATGAATTATTTGGAACTATCTGCTGTTATTCAACAGGGACTATTTATATTGGACGATTTTAAAAACCATGATATACAACAGGGAATTAACAAAATAATTAAGATATATAATACTTTATTAAACAATGTAAAAATTCAATTTTCAAGCAATCAGGCCCAGTGGGATAAATATGGGAATATTAATCCGTTGTACTAAGCTGTTGCAAATATTACTGTAATAATATATCCGTTCTTTATCCAAAAATAATGGGATTTATTTTTAATCATTATTAAAAGAATTTAACAGCTTTAGATATTTGGAGTTAATTTGATCATTTTATAAATTAAAATTGTATGTGTGTATCTTCCTCGTATATACTACATCATAAAAGAAAGCGAGAAATTGGTGGATGAGAAAATCTTGGTTGAGCGTGCCAAGGGCGGAGATAAGGCTGCTTTTGCTCAATTAGTAAATACATATAGTGATAGAATATATAATTTGGCATTGCGTATATTGCGAAAGAAAGAGGATGCCGAAGATATATTGCAGGAAACATTTTTAACAGTTCTTGAAAAAATAAATACCTTTGACGGCCGTTCCAGTTTTTTTACCTGGATATATCGTATTGCTACTAACGCCAGTTTAATGCGCTTACGTAAGAAAAAAATTGTTTTTCAGGAGTTAAGCGATCATTCGGATTTTCAGGAAAGCGTTGAAAGCCGTGTTTTTATTGATTGGTCTCAAGATCCGGCAGCTAATGTTTATACCAGTGAAGTAAAAAATAAAATTGATGACGCCATAAATAAATTACCGGATATTTATCGAAGTGTATTTATTCTGAGAGATATTGAGAGTTTGTCAATTAAAGAGACAAGCGCTATATTAAATATAACGGATGAAAATGTTAAAATCCGTTTACGTCGTGCCCGACAGTTTTTACGCGATCATTTATCTGATTATTTTGACGAAAGGATAGTTGGTAACAATGCCTGAGAGATTTCATAATTTGTATATTGAGCAATTATGTGAGGTTATGAGTGAAGATATCGATGAACTGGCTTGTAAAGAAATTATCGAATATTTAAATAGCTGTCCTACCTGCAAGGTATATTATGATACGGTAAAAAAAACAGTTCATTTATGTCGCGAAAGAAATGTGGAAGTAGAAATACCCGAAGAAGTGAATATCAGACTTTTAAAAGTACTGAAGATAGAAGGGTATTGTGAATAATTTTTATTTACGGGTTTAAGCCGAGGGCGTCTGCCGCGTTGCTCATTGCTGAAATCACAAATTCCACATGTTCCGGGAAGTCAACTCCAAGTTCCTCTGCACCTATTATAATTTCTTCTCTATTTACTTTTTCTGCGAACTTCTTATTTTTTAATTTTTTCTTT
Organism: Calditrichaceae bacterium; assembly: GCA_030592985.1. GTDB lineage: Bacteria > Calditrichota > Calditrichia > Calditrichales > Calditrichaceae > JAUVIB01. The sequence continues at coordinate 8,232 of JAUVIB010000090.1, forward strand.
ACAGATTTAAATTTAACCTCACTCAGTGCTCGTGATGGCCGTACCAGAGTTACTGCTGTAATAAATCCGCATAATTCGTCTACTGCAAACAATACCTTTGCCATTTTTGTTTCCCTTGGGATACCGCTGAAGTCGGCATGACCTAAAATAGCTGTGCGGATGTTTTCAGGAACACCTTTTTCTTTAAGGATTTCAGTCCCTTTAATGGGATGTTCATCCGGAAACATTTCATAATCAAAGTCATGAAGGAGTCCGGTTATACTCCATAATTCGTCATCTTCACCATATTTTTTAGCATAAGCAATCATAGCGGCTTCTACGGCATAAGCATGTTTTAGAAGGCTTTCATTTTTTGTATATTCTTTTAATATCACCAACGCTTGGTCTCTTTTCATGCTGTATCGCTCCGTTTGTGTAACAAATATTTTATTGCTATATCTTCATTAGAAAAATAACGATTATAAATGTAAGAAAATTGTAAACTACTTCCAATTCTATGCTTCCAACCCTGGTCTTTATATGTTGTGTATAGTTTCTATTTCAATAGCCGTTCCTTTTTCGATTCTTTCACACAGTAACGTCTGACTATTTCTCAAATTCAGTATAAAAACTTTTTGATTTCTTTGACTAATCCTATATCTTTACTCTTGTCTTTTGCTATGTCCTTTTCTTTCTTTTTTTTGCTGAATTTTAAGGAAGGATAAGGCAATTTTTCATAATGATTTTATAAAAAATCGAAAAATTTATTTTTACACAAATTTATGAACATAACCGGTAAAATACATAAAGGAATAACAAAAAAATGAAAAACTTTCTATTGGTTTTATTTATTACACTATTATCAATCTCAGTAAGTGCACAACAAAAATTCATGCAAGTTGAAATCTTTCCTTCACAGGAAGAACACGCTCATGGTGGAACTATTGTGGAACTCCCCAATGGTGATATGCTGACCGCATGGTTTCAAGGGCATGGGGAACGATGGGCGGATGATGTTAGAATTATGGGTTCACGTCTTCTTAAAGGAGAAGAAAAATGGAGCGAACCTTTCCTCATGGCGGATGTTCCCGATTTCCCCGATATTAATCCGGTTTTATTTATTGATCAACAGGAAACACTTTGGCTGGTTTGGTATACGGTTATTGCTAATCAATGGTCAACATCGCTGCCAAAATATCGTATCAGCAAAAACTATATGCAGAAAAGCGGAGCGCCGGAATGGCAATGGCAAGATGTGATTCACTTCAAACCCGGCGACAAAACTGAAAAAGGCATTCAACCAAATGATAAATTCGTTAAATCGGTTGAAGAACAAATAGCTATACAAA
>JAUVIB010000012.1 GCA_030592985.1 Calditrichaceae bacterium
ACTCGTAAAGCCGTTCCCTAAATTCGCGACAATTTCTTCATCATCTCCATCGTGAGCGCCACCACCATGAGGATGCCAAATCGGCTCCGACTGGAACACCGTAAATCCCTGATTAACACGTTTATCCACCGTGTATTTAAACTGAGAATCTACGCCCGGTGCATTAGAAGTATCGAATCGCTCATGAGGTAATATCCAGTGGGTGTCACCGAGATAGAAAAAGGGAGTATCATTTGCATAAGTAAAATATCTGCCATTGTCACTAATCTTTAGAAAACCATATTTATAAATATCCAAATCGCCTTCATAAGATATACACTCAACGGTCTTTGTTATGTCATGAAGACCGCTGTTGCTAACATCTGTTGCATTGGTTGTCATTGTCCACAAACCGGTTTCGGGTGGGGCAAATCTGATTTTCCATATAAGGTCACCGTCCCAGAATGCCGGACGGGTTATTTTACGGCTATCCGGTCCGGTGAATTTCGCTTCAACGTCAACATCATAAAATGGATCGGAATAAGATTGAGAACTGCTAAGCTCTATCTCAACAACCCGCCATTTTTGGACCGAATAATCAGCAGCGTACGAACTAGTGATTCCAAAGATCACAATGCAATGAGTAATTAGAAAAAATATTTTGAGAAATGATACTGTTTTAAAGTCCTTTGTCATATAATCTCCTAAATAAAAATATTAGTATTAATCATTTTTTTATAAAAACCTAATTTAATAATATTCCTAACCTGGACAAGCCAGAACCAAAACTTGGCGTCATTTCGAGCGAAGTCGAGAAATCTTAAATTGTACATGTTAAGATTTCTCCTCACTGCGTTCGTCCGTGCCTAACCTAAGGCAGGCGCAGCGAAATGACAGTTTTTTTATTAGACGGAAATTTCTGCCAAAAAAAGCAAGAAATTCACAACTAAAATACTAATGGTAAGATTCATTTGCCAATATAGCTTGATTAATAGTAGTTATTTTATTGTTACAAAATAGTTCTATTTTAATAAATTTTCAAATATTTCTCTTGAGATAATCCAATTTTATTTTTTCATTTTTGGATGGAATAATTGGATAACAGTAAAAATCGTTTTATTTATTCATGATTTTCATCTCTTTATTTTGGATTGATCGATATTGTTTAATATTTTTAAACATCAGTCTTAAGTAAAACGAATGTGTTAATATAATTAGTGTCTGAACGAAAAGTCACATTTTTCGTCATTTCGACCATAAGGAGAAATCTTTAACTTGAACGTTTACAATAATTTATAGATTTCTCCACGCCTTAAAATATTGGCGCCGTGCCCGCAAACGTTGGCAAGCGGGGGCAGGCGACTTCGCTCGAAATGACATTTTCTTCACTTCTCGTTCAGACATTAATTAAGAGTTACCTTGAAATTTCGACATTCGATGGCCTGAAAGGATTGAATATTTGATACAAATTAACAAAATTATCTTATAACGTAGAAGAATGGAGGAGAATCGATGAAACGAATCAATGTATTTTTTACAATGGCAATTGCCCTGACTTTTTTTTCATGTATACAGAACACCGCTTCAGATTCAAATATTATCAAACTTAGTACAAATTGGCACATAATATCATCGGCAAAAATCGATGTCGGCGGAGAAAAAATTGCTTCGTCGGATTTTAATCGGGAAAACTGGTATCCTACAGAAGTGCCGACAACGGTTTTGGCTGCACTAGTGAAAAACGATGTCTATAGCAATCCATACTATGGTTTGAATTTGAAATCCATTCCCGGGTATCGTGAAGGGCGCTGGTTAGCGATGCAAAAGGATAGCCCCTTCTATCCTTCGTGGTGGTATCGCACCGAGTTTAAAGTTCCGGCAGATTTTAACAGGAAAAATTTGGTTCTGCATTTCGATGGGATTAATTATCAGGCGAATATCTGGTTGAACGGACATCAGATTGCTGATTCGGCTCAGGTGAAAGGTATGTTCCGACGTTTTGAATTTGATGTGAATGAATGGATAAAAACAGGCGAAAAAAATGTACTGGCTGTTGAAATTATTGCTCCCGGCCACATTGCCGATATTCCTTATCGCACTAAACAATTAGAGGCAACGACTGGTTGGGATGATCATAATCCTCAGCCGCCGGATTTAAACATGGGAATTTGGCAGAAAGTATATCTGACTACAAATGGTGCGGTGATGCTGCGCTATCCGTATGTTTCCACAGACCTGGATTTACCTTCATTGGATATTGCCCATTTAACGGTCTCTGCTGAATTAACTAATGTAACAGAACATACAGTTTCAGGCGATCTCATTGGTAAAATTGAAAACATAAGTTTTTCAAAAAATGTTAATCTAACAGCCGGTGAAAGTAAAATAATCACGTTTACGCCAAATGAGTTTTCTCAACTGAATATTACAAATCCACGTCTATGGTGGCCGAATCCTGTGGGGCCGCAGAATCTCTACAAGATGCAGTTAGAATTTCGAATTAAGGATCAGATTTCAGATAAAAAGATGGTCCGTTTCGGTATCCGCGAGGTATCTACCTACATTAATGATGAAGGATGGCGCGGCTATATGGTTAATGGCAAAAAGATTTTGATCCGTGGTGGAGCGTGGATGACCAGCGACATGATGCTGCGTTTGACGACTCGCCGGTATGAAGCCCTAATTCGCTTTGCCCATGAAGCTAATCTGAATATGCTTCGCTCCGAAGGATTTTCTATTCGCGAGACAGATGAGTTTTATAACCTTTGTGATGAATATGGCGTTATGGTTACCCAGCAAATTTTCGGGCGCAGCATTCCCGATGAAAAGCTGGCCATCGACAATGTGGAAGATATGCTGCTTCGCATCCGTAATCACCCGAGTCTGGTGCACTTTCTCGGACATGATGAAACTTTTCCCACACCGACTCTGGATAAAGCCTACCGTGAACTGATAGCAAAATATACTCCGGAACGTACCTATCAGCCGCATTCAGGCGCTTTCGAAATAAAAAATCGTTTTGAAACCGGAGGTACACGAACGGGTACGCATGAATTATGGACATACGCGACACCTTCTCATTATTATACTCATAAAGAAGACGGTGCATGGGGATTTGCCCAATCCGGTGGTATCGGCGGAGTGATTGCTCCATATGAAAGTATGAAAAAAAATATGCCGGTGAAAGATTTATGGCCGCCTTATAACGAAACGTTTTCATTTCATACTGTTCTGCAGGAAATCGAATATTTCAATGTGGTAATTGATAACATGAAAATACGTTATGGGGAAATGACAGGGATTGAAGATTTTTGTAGAAAAGGACAGGCTCTGAATTATGAAAGCGCCCGTGGTATGTATGAAGCGTACGGACGCAACAAATACGATGCCTTAGGTCTTACAACCTGGAAATATAACGCAGCCTGGCCAGCCGTCTTGACTTGGCAATATGTTGACTGGTTTCTGAATGTTGGCGGAGCATACTATGGCGCGAAAAAAGCGTGTGAACCATTGCATGTACAATATTCATATGATGATCAATCGGTGTATGTTATCAATAATTTTTACAAGAGCTTTGAAAAGCTGCATGTAAAAGCGAAAATCTTCAATTTTGATATGACAGAGAAATACTCCAAAAAAACTGTGGTGAGTGTGTCCGAAGACGGGAAAACTGAGGCATTTAAAATTGATTTACCGAATGGATTAAGCACGACTTACTTTCTTAGTCTAAAACTTGAAGACGCCGCAGGCAAAGAAATTTCCGATAATTTCTACTGGCATTCCACGGTAGCGGATATTGAAGGTACTAAAAAGACAGTGAAAGAAGCAAATGGCTGGTGGGTTCTTGAAAAACAACCAAAATCTGTTGCGGACTTTACTGCTTTAAAAAAACTGGAAAAAGTTCATCTGCAAACCTCGGTTGATTTTGAAACAGGTGAGAGTGAGAGTACTGCCAAAGTTTCGGTTCATAATCCGGACAGTCATCTTGCCTTTATGATTCATCTATCCGTAACACGCGGCAAAGGAGGTGAGGAGGTATTGCCTTCATATTGGGATGATAATTATTTTAGTCTCCTGCCGGGTGAAAGCAAAGTGATTAAAGCTCATTTTAATAATAATGATTTACAGGGCAGCGCTGCTGCCATAAAAGTTGATGGATGGAATGTTCACTGAGTGTATTTTGATTACTGTGTAAAGTAACTCAGTTATGTATTACATGAGTTTCTTAATAAAGAAACAAATCACTCAATGATGGCCGTGGATCGGTATATAAAAGACTTTAATTGGGCTCGATATTGTTTTAAAGATGGAAAAGATATAAATTTTACTGTAAATGCAACAGGATTAAGAAAGTATTTAGTTTCAGAATACTATGAAATTTGTGCTCAATTGGAATAATATTGATAGAAATTGCCAATTGGCACAAACTGAGGCGGGCAAGTGCATAAGGGAAAGGGTTGGGGTAGAGTTATTAATAGTGGTATTTTCAATTAAATACATAAGAACCCGATAATTTTTAAATTCCTTTTTGTTAACATTGATTAATTTGCACAGCTATGTTCTTATACCACTTTTTAATTATTTAGTGTCTGAACGAAAAGTCCATTTTTGTCATTGTCCCGACTGGTCGGGAGGATTCATCCCGGCGTGGCAATCCTTTTTTTTAGAGGATGTAACCGTGTTTTTTAACGGGATTGCTTCGCCGCTAACGCTTCTCGCAATGACACTGTTACATTGACATTCTAAATAATTCATTTGTTTTCGTTCAGACACTATTTAGCATTTGAATTGATATCAGATTGTGTTTTTCCTCAATTAGTTTATTATTAGCATATTCGTGTAAAATATTGACTGGCAAGGCAAACCTTCTCCTTGTACCTTTTCTTGACCACCTGCTCACATAAACACCCCGGAATACTAATCTTTAATATAATTAACAGTATTTTATTAGTTTAATTTACGATTTATAAAATTGACAATTAGGATATTAATCTATATATTGAACATACTTGGTATACCTAATATACCCAATGACTGTTGATTACTTTAGCGAGGCCTCTAATGGCAATTGATCTGGCAAAGCCGACTCCTTTATATCTACAAATTGTAGAAGATATTAAGTTTAAAGTTGAAGCGGGTAAGTACAATATCGGTGATTCCGTGGGCTCACAGCAGTATCTGGCGCAACTATATAATGTTAGTCTTATTACGATTAAAAAAGCGCTATCAGAATTGATCAATCAACGCATTCTATATAGTCGGGTCGGTAAAGGTACTTTTGTGGCTCGAAAATTAGCCGTTCCGGATTTTACAAAATTGATTACGATTGGTCTGGTTCTTCGTGATTTGAATACACCGTTTTTTTCAAGTATTGTAGAAAGCATTGAGCGTCATTCAACTGAAAGAAAATTTAATTTACTCCTGTCAACATCCTCTCACCATAAAGAAAAAGAAGAAACACAGATTCGTCATTTTCGGGATATCGGTGTGAGTGGATTGATTATAGCCTCTATGAGCCGTGTTTACAAAGCAACATCAATAATCCAAAATTTGCATGATGAAGGTTTCCCATATGTAATGGTTTCCTATATGGATGATAAGAATATCAACTTCGTGGGAACGGATCATGAATATGGTGCATTTTTAGCAACTGAGCATTTGATCAAATTGGGATATAAAAAAATTGGACATATCAATGCCGAGAAGGGAAATATTTTAGGTGAAATGCGACTATCCGGTTTTGCCGGGGCTTTATCGCAATATAATATTTTTTGTAATGATGATTTCATATATCGAACACCTCTTACTGAAAACGCAGATGAATATTCAATAGGTTATGAAATAGGTTCCAAATTCATAAAATTAAAAAACAGACCTGAAGCGTTATTTATTTACAGAGATCTTGTTGCTCTCGGTTTTCAAAGGGCTGTTTTAGATGAGGGTTTAAAAGTACCGCAAGATGTGGCTATGGTAGGATTTGATAATATCAAACGTTGTGCAGTTGCTCCTGTACCTTTAACAACTATTCATCAACCGACCGAAGAGATCAGCAGGATTGCCATCCAGATGCTGCATGATCAAATTAAAGGGGAATCTATTCTAAACAGGGCAATTCTAAAGCCGCATCTTGTCATTCGTGATTCCTGCGGGGCCAGATTAAGATATAATAAAATTTTAGTTCCTGAAGGAGCGAATTAGTGATAAATGTTTGTCTGAAATATATACTAACTATCTATATCTTATTTTTTTCTTGTTTATCATTATATGCCGGTATATCGGGAAAAATTTCAGGGCGGGTTGTTGATGCCGAAACAGGTGAGCCGATTCCCGGAGCGAATATCATTGTTGTTAATAAATCACTTGGTGCAGCAACGGATTTAGAAGGTTATTTTTATATTCTTAATTTAGCGCCGGGACAATATTCTATTGAAGTTTCTTTTATTGGTTATCAGACTCAGCGACAAACCAGAATTCTGGTTCAAAGTGACTTAACAAGCAAGGTGAATTTCAAACTGTCGTCTGCTATCATGGAATTAGAAACTATCGAAATTATAGCCACAAAACCACTGATCCAGAAAGACTTAACGGCCAGCCAACAAGGATTTTCGACGGAAGAAATTGAGGCTGCGCCCATAGAAAATCTATCTGATCTCATTGGTATACAAGCCGGTATTAATTCTTCCGGATCCGAACCAAGCGGCTATGTTAGTGGGGCGCCAGGTGACGGTTTGCATATTCGCGGCGGCAGAGAAAACGAGACACTGTTTTTAATTGATGGTGTGAAAGTTGGTGATGATATTTACGGTGGTTCGCGTTATATACAGAGCACTTCCGGTAGTTCTATAAAAGAGATGAAGACGATTATTGGTACATTTAATGCAGAATATGGTGGTAAAACCGGCGCTGTAATCAGTGTTGTTACAAAAGATGGGGAAGAAAAATTTAGTGGTGCTATAAGTGGATACACAGATAAGTTTGGTATTGAAACCGTTGATCGTAATACATTTCAAGGTGAATTGAGTTTATCCGGACCCATTCCATATATTAACAACTTTTCTTTTTTTATAAACGGCCAGGCAAGAACAACAGACGGCAGGCCTGATATTTTTGGCGTAGAAATTCCTGAATGGCAAGATTCAAAAGGACTTGTTGGCAGAGTTCCCGATGAAGAATTACCCGATAGCTGGAAGGTTCCGGCCAACTGGAATGATGAATGGAACGGGATGGTAAAACTAAATTATAAACCCAAAAATACCATTACAATATCGGCCAATTATTTTCAGTCCTGGCAGCAAAGGGCAAAATATAAACATAATTATCGCTACCTTCCATATGCACAACCCTGGATAGAGACCAATAATAATGGTATTATTTTAAAACTTATTCACACACTTAGTCCCAGTACATTTTACGAAGTAATGGGCTCATTACAAAATACAGACTTTTTCTACGGCATTAATAAAATCCGCGAAAAGAAGCTTCTGTATGGAGATCGTGTTACCTACGAGGACTATTATGTTTCCGGAGCAATTCATGATTATAATATTGATTCGTCACAAACATTACAAGCGGTTTTCAATATCACCAGTCAAATAAGTAATAATCATTTGCTTAAAGCCGGGCTCGAGTTGCGCAGAATCGATGTGTTCCATCGCATGGATATGGCCGGTGGGTCTCCTGTTCAGGAAATAGACGGCGAATTATATGAAACTCACCTGGCCTATGTACAGCGTGTACCTTATGAATTAGCGGGATATATACAAGATAAAATGGAATTCGAAGAAATTGGTTTTATCATGAATGTGGGTCTGCGCTTTGAGTATTGGAATCCGCATATGGAATATATGGAAAATCCTGATTTGCCTTTTACGACAGCTATGATAAAAACAGATCAAAAAATGCGCTTCAGTCCCCGATTCGGTATCTCATATCCCATTTCCGATAAAGCCGCTTTCCATTTGGCCTATGGCCATTTTTATCAACTCTCAAGATATATGGAACTGGTTTCAGGTTTAAATGATCGGGGATATTTCAAGGACAGGCCGAATCTTAACGATCCTGGTCCGGGAATTTCTAATCCAAACGCCAGGCCTGAGAAAACCGTCTCTTATGAAACGGGTGTTCAAGTTAGTCTTGCCACTGCATTGACGATATATGCTACTGCATTTTATAGGGAAATGTCCGACCTGATGGGTGTGCGCTGGATGGAAGGCGGCGGCGGTTATATTTATCTTGATAATGTTGACTTTGGTAACTCCAAAGGCATAGAGATCCGCCTAAATAAACGTCTGAGCGATCTATGGGCTGCACGTTTAAATTATACATGGACTACAGTAAAAATTAGTACATCAAGCCCTCAAACTGCTGCTCAGAGAGGACGTTTTATTTCTTATCAGTCATTTCTTGCTGATTGGGATCGCCCACACTTTTTTAGCCTGAGTCTTTTAGTTAGTAATCCGACAAGCTGGGCTGTTTCAATGATCACCAGCGCCCGTTCTGGTCGTCCATACAGTGTTCTTGCTGAGGTGTTGAATACAGAAAGAATGCCCTGGGAAATTAATGTTGATTTAAGATTAAGTAAATATTTTACAGTTTTCGGATTATCGAATACGATTTATCTTCAAGTATTAAACCTTTTTGATCGTCGGAATATACGAAGCGTTTATTCGGAAACAGGGAAATGGGATATTGATATAGGCAAACCACGTCACTTGACGGCGAATCCTAATCGCATATCAGATAGTAGAAGAGTGCGTATTGGCTTTAAAATCGGTTTTTAGGATTTTAATCGGAGAAATTATTTATGATTTTGACAAATAAAATTAGAATTATTTCAATTATTCTGATTTTCAATGTACAACTCTTTGGTCAGGCCCAGGAACCGAGATTCTATCAACGCTGGGGATTATTTGGCGTCGGAAAATTAGTAACTACTCAAAATAATTTAAATAATATTGCCGATGGTCAATTACGTTGGCCGCAATGGTCGCATTTACCGGCGCTGGAGTATCCATATAATCCGGAAGCGGGTGGCAGGCATATAAACTATGCCGTGGGAGTTTCATTTCATATCGGCGGTTTTTGCGAAGATTATGGTCCTAGCTTCAAACCGGGACAAAGCGATGCGGGGGATGATCCTGCAAGTACGCCCAGAGTAGAGAGCGGTGACCGTACATATTACCGTTATTATGACGGCTTTCATTATGAAGGATTCCCCGAGTTTGTATCACCCCAGGAAGATGCAAGTATACCCGTGAGTAATAATTCAGCAACATGGCCTGATAAATGGCCCGAGTTTTATCCATCCGGCGACTGGTATCATGACTCTCGTTTTCCTGATTATCAGAATGTGTATCAACTGGGGCTTTCTGAACCGGGAAAAATTTTATTTGATTCTCTTACAGGTTGGCCCGGCGTCGGCTCTAACGGTGAATTATTGGCTGATCAGGAAAGCTTCTCTGTTAATTTTTCCATTAATCGCGAACTGGCGGAAGATCCGGATTTAAATGATGGAAAACTTATGGTTTATACCACGCTTCGTGGTCTTTCCTTTGGCGGAGATTTTTATGATGATTTTTTAGTCTATATATGGACAGTGACAAATATATCATCGAAACCGATTACCCAGGCCTATCTCGGTATGATGGCTGATTTTGATTTCCCTTGGGCCTCTTATCAAGGATATAGTAGTTATAATAAAACCGATTGTTATGCTTATGATTACGATTATAGTATGGCCTATGGCTGGGACGGTGACGGTAATGTTGAAGGGGCGGTGTTTGGAACCTGGACTCATCCGAGAGATGCCAAATTAACGGACGAGTCTATCGTAGAGAACCCGGCTCTTGTAGGAATCAAATTTCTTAAAACCCCAAAAAATGATAGCGATAGTAAGGAGCTTGGGGTTACCACTTTTGATGCTTTTCATTTACATTTAAAAGATAGCGAATATGGAATTGGAAGTTCACATTATGAATTATATTATAATAATATTGCAAACCGATCTATGGCAGGTTTGATTGGTTGGGATCCTGATGATTTAAATCAGGATGCGATTGATGATTGGACATGGGATTATCCTTTTCCGGTTGGTAAAGAAGGTGTGTATGTAAATGGATACAAAAGTGAATTTACTATTAATAGTGGACCTTTTACCCTGGAACCGGGGGAAACAGATACCCTTATTCTTGCCTTGATTATGGGAACATCGAGAGATGCATTGTTTAAAAATGCCGATTTTTCCCAACAGTTGTATGAATCAGGGTGGCACCCGTTGAAGCCTCCTCTTGAACCATTACTTCGTGCTGAAGCCGGTAGCAGACAAATTAAACTTATCTGGGATGATCGCAGTGAAAATGATTCTCTGAATGCAGTATTAAAAAGGCAGCCTTTTGAGGGATATAAACTTTACCGCAGTACAGATGAAGGCCAGTCCTGGGGAAGCCGGGTTATTACAGATGAGAATGGAACAATTGTTGATTATGTACCTCTTGAGGCTTGGGATATCATTAATGGAATAAATGGGCAGTCAAAAGAAATACCAACTTTTAATCTGGGAACCGACAGCGGTTTGGATGAGATTATTGAAATTGCTGATCGCGATACAACTATTATTGAAATCGTTAACGGTGATACGGTGTTCTTTGGAAATTTTTTCATCGGTGATACAACCGGCAGGCGAATATATATTGATAATGACGTAATTGATGGGTTTAAATATCGCTATGCCTTGGTCGCCTACAGTGCTGATGGTGAAGGAGGAATTCCACCGGTACAAAATTCAAAAAACGTAGGATCCAAAAATATAGATGAAGTACCGAACATTATTTCGATTGTACCTCATGCGCCAATGGCAATAAAACAATCTGAAATGGATAAAATTCGTGTTGTTCCCAATCCATATCTCGTTATTGCTGATTGGGAATTATCACAAGATGAAAGGATGATTAAGTTTACGCATCTTCCGGAAGAGTGTACAATAAAAATTGTGAATACAGCCGGCGAGCTGATGCAAACACTAAATCATGGTACTCATTCACCAATTGATTCAGAAGAAATATGGAATTTGCGAAGCTATGAAAATCGTGAAATTGCGCCAGGTTTGTACTTCTATTTTATACAATCTCCTCTTGGTGAGAAGACTGGAAAATTTGTTATAATCAAATAGTGAAAGAATATTTCAATGAGCAGAAATGCTATAATTTTATTTTTCAACATTTTTTTGTGGGTAAGCGGTATCTTTGCACAAACAACAAGCAGTTCTATGGAACAAGTTGGTACCTCTGTCGCTAATGTTCTAAAAGTTGGCGTTGGAGCCCGTTCACTGGCGATGGCAGGCGCTTCAGTTGCTGATTGTGATGATATCAGCTCTATGTATTGGAATGCCGGTGCACTGGCAAGGCTTGAAAAAAACGAAATTATTTTTCACCAGGCAAATTGGCTGGTGGATTCAAAAATCTACTATTTTGGATTGGGATATCATATCCCATCGGTCGGTAGTTTTGGGATTAGTATTCATTACTTTAGTTCAGGTGATATTGAGGAGACGACGCTTAAAATTCCTGAGGGAACCGGTAGATACTTCTCTGCCAACGATTTTGCAATGGGGCTGACTTATTCCCGCAAAATAACAAACCGTTTTTCTGCCGGAATCACCGTTAAAATGATTGAAGAGGCTCTGGATAGGGAAAAAGCCAGAACAATTGCTTTTGATGTAGGTACTTTGTTTGAAACAAATTTTCTAAATAACATGCGTATTGGTATGTCTCTTTCCAATCTCGGAGGACAAATGCAATTTAGCGGTTCGGATCTGACTGTTCAATATTCTACCAATCCTAACTATCCAACAAAAGTAACCAGAACAAGTCTGGATACGGATGAATGGGATATCCCGCTTTATTTTAGATTTGGGCTGGCAACAGAAGCGTATGAAAATGAACATATACGATTAACGATCAGTAGTGAAGTTATGGACTCCCGCGATTTTATCCATCGTATTGCTGTCGGAAGTGAGTTCTCCTGGACAGAAATGGTGTATCTTAGAGGTGGATATCAGTTTAATACCGATGATGTTGACTTTTCACTCGGAGCAGGTATAAAACTTACTCTTGATTGGGCAGAAGTCAGGGTTGATTATGCTTATTCCAATTTGGGTGTTTTCAGTGATACACAAAGATTTTCAATAATATTCGCATTTTAGAAAACACAAAAGCAGTAAATATATAATAGAATAGATGGAAACAAACGTATGCTGTCAGAAATAATTAAAATTAAATTAAGTGTTATTATTTTTTCTATAATTCTTATCGGATGCTATCCGGACAGGCATCCGGTTAGTCCTGAAGAGTATAATACACGCCGGCCCAAAATTATCTATAATATACCTGCCACCGGAGATAGTGTATATCAGGAAATGCAGGTAGATACCTGGTTTGATTGGTTAATGGAATCCACTTCGGTTGAAAACGCTTTTTCTCTTTCGATGATTGTTGCTGAAGAAATGTGGACAACAATTTCAACAGCTGCGACTATGGATCAAAGTTATTCGGATCCGCAAAAACTATATTTGGCATTGCAAAAACGCGGCGCATTTATCAGTGAAAACAACGGGCAGGATTGGAAATTCATTAGCGGGCTGGCTGAGCAAAGAATAAACGAGATCAAAATCGATCCGCAAAATATAACGATTATTTATGCTCTATCCGATTCATTGTTCCTGAAAAGTAGTGATGACGGACAAACCTGGGAGCCATCAGGACATGGAATGGAAAATAGTGTTAGTCCTTTAATTTTGAGTTTTGATCCATCAATATCCAATTATCTTTGGCTGGGAACCAATGAAGGGATTTATCATAGCGCTGATGCCGGTCAAAACTGGAGCAAAAGCGGCGAATTGCCAAATTGGAACGGACAGAAAATTAGCTCCATTATAGTGGATCCGCTTAATTCAAATATAATCTATGCTTCAACTCTTGGGAGATTTATTTATAAAAGTGAAAACGCCGGGGATAGCTGGATTATGATTCGGGGAGTAACAGACCGTTTGCCGACATCTCAGATATATGATATCATTATCCATCCGAAAAACAGTACTATCCTCTATGCTGCCACAATTAACAAGGGTGTTTATAAAAGTATTGATTCAGGAGAGAACTGGAATTCCACAAACAATGAATTAACCGATTTTAATACCAGAGAGCTAAAGTTTGATTATTCAGATAATCCCGTCCTATACCTGGCAACTGTTAATCATTTGTTTATTTTCGACAATGATGGCAATAGTTGGAATCAATTAAATTTACCGTCAGAGGGTACAATTATCGATTTTCACTTTTCACCTACAAATCTCGATGAGATTAAATTGGTACTTTCAGGAATCGTTTTTACCACAACTAATAGAACGCAAACATGGGTAGAAACGAACAAAATTGATCGGGAATCAATTACCGTAAACGGTACATTTTTGTTTACAAAATGGCAGGGCGAACAAATACTTATTACTTCTGCCGGTGATACAACAATAATAATGCCATACGTAAATGAAGATGCTCTGGCGGGTTATTATGCCGGCTTTACTAATGAACCTCCAATTGATCCTGATCCATATGCCACCAAAGTTGAATTTATTCCTGAGAATAATCTCTATTCAGAGTGGAAATACATGATTTTAACTAACGGAGCCTTTGATGGCAATAACTGGCGGGAAGTGCCAGGTGCTCGTAATATAAATGGCATGTCTCTGGAACTTGATTATATTTCATATATTATTGTTAAGTAATTGAAGTGATTTTAATTGTATTAGAGGTGCTATGTTTTTATTTAACCTATTAAACAGTAAGATTAATAATGTACGCGGGCCTTGAAATTTCTCAAATTAATATAACCAATCATTAATTTAATTAGGAGGTATTTAACATGAAAAAATCACTTACTATCGCGACCCTGATTATTTTGGGTCTGGCCTTTAATTCGCTCTTTGCGCAAAAGGTCATTCGTATCGAAGCGGGCACAGACCAAATTGATGCTGCCTACGATCAGGCGAGCAGTGGCGATATTATTGAGTTGGTAACAAGCGGTGGTGTTTACCATGAAACAGGTAAAATTAAAATCAAGAAACCTTTGACAATAAGGGCGGCTTATGGATTGGATGAAAAGCCGATTATTGAATCATCTCACGCCGATCGTCCCTTTGAGCCAAGAGGAGGATGTTCTTATTTTAAATTAGCAGGCCTTAAAATAACAGGATTTACCGATGATGGAATTACAGACTCTAAAGATTCCACAAAATATGCCATGCGTACCAGGGGTATGGATACAACATATACTTTAATATGTGAAAATGTAGATTTTGAAAATTTTGTGGTATTTGAAGATGGCTCTGAACAAGGTTATGTACTACGGCAGGATGATGACGCTAATGCAGTGGATATTGAGTTTATCAATTGTACCTTTACAAAAATTGCCAAGCATGCTCTCAGATTTGACGGACCGGAACAGTCGCCGGGCCCGTTTAAATCATTGACGCTGAAAAATTGTACTTTTGCCCAAATTGATGACAGGGGAATCGATGTAACACTTTTACCGGCCCTGGACGATACAGCGGTTGTTATAATTGACCATTGTACTTTTACCGGAATCGGTGATGATGCAATTAAAATTACAAAAGGTTCTGATATCCAAATTACGAATTCTATTTTTTATGACATTGATGATAATATTTTAGCGGCAGACTCTACAGAGATGTATACACGCGCGGGAATTTATTATTGTGATACGCTTAATACCGGTGGATATTCTGACTTTGTAACAGTAACAGACTCTATTCTTTATGCAGAAAATCCGGAATTTACCGATGCTGCAAATTTTGATTTTACGGTTAGCTCTTTCTTTAAATCAACAGCTATCGGAAGTGATGATATGGTTATTGGCGCCTTAACCTGGGATCCGGATAATCCGGTTATCGGGAATGGTGTAATTACCGTCGTGCCGGGTACAAATGTTCTTGGAGACGCCTATGATCTGGCAAAAACATATAATGCTCATGTGATAGAAATGACTACCGCGGGAAAATATGTCCAGGAAGATAAAATTAAAGTAAAAATGCCGCTGCTGATCAGAGGCGCTAAAGGATTGGAAGAAAAACCGCTGCTCGTGGCCGGAACCGACGCCAGGCCATTTGAGCCAACCGGCGATTGCTCATTCTTTGGTTTGGAAGATTTTGACTATACCGGCTTTGTCGATGATGGTGTAGCCGACGACAAGGATAGCACTAAATATGCCATGCGCGTCAGAAATAATAATGTTCCCATTATTCTTTATCTGAATAACGTCAATTTTGATTGTTTTTATAGCACGGAAGATCCTCCGGAAGGCTATATCATTCGTTTTGAAGGGGAGTATGCACCGGAAGTACGCATTACAAACTGCACTTTTACCCGCGTTGGAAAGCATATCTTCCGTTTTGATTCGCCTACTCAGGCTCCCGGCCAGTTTGGCAGTTTCTTTGTTGAAAATTGTACATTTGCAGAAGTTGGTAGTCGTGGGTTGGATTTTACCATGTTAAATGAGGATGGAGTGGATACTGCAAGTGTTTATGTTAATCACTGTACTTTTGCCGGAATCGGCAAGGATGCTATAAAAGTTGATAACGGAATGGATATGGTAATTAAAAATTCAATTTTTTATGACGTTGATGATGAGATTGTTGATGCTGATTCTGCAGAGGTTTATACAACGGGATCTTTTACCTACAATGATACACTGATAACCGGTGGTTTCAGTGAACATCTTAATTTAACAGTCTCTGACATTTATGCCGAAGATCCTGAATTTACTAATCCAGATAGCTTGAATTTTACAGTTAGTGAATTTTTTGCAGGAATTGCCATTGGTGATGACGGAGAAGTTGTCGGTGACCTTAGATGGGATCCGGTAACAGCCATAAATGATATTAATAATCTGCCGGAACAGTTTCAACTGTGGCAGAATTATCCTAATCCGTTTAACCCTGTTACAACTATTAAATATAATTTACCGGTAGCTTCGGATGTCAAACTTACTGTATATAATGTACTCGGCCAGCAGGTTGCTCGTTTGATTGATGAAAAACAAATTTCCGGCCAACATCGAATCATTTGGAATGGTTTGGATTCTAACGGTAAAAAGATTAGCAGTGGACAATACTTCTTCAAAATCGAAGCAGGTGATTTTGTTGAAACGAAAAAGATGACTCTAATCAAATAATCACTGGTTTTGATTCGTTTTAGTTTAGTATTTTTTATCTGATCCCTGTGATATTAGGGATCAGATTTTACCAATTTATCTTTTGAACCTTCAGAAAGATTATATGCTTTATCCTCAAACAAACAGACGTCGGATGATTCAGGAACTGAATGGTTTCTGGGAATTAAAAATCGATCGGGATGATAGCGGTCGTAATAATAATTGGAAAAATGGTTTTAATAAGGATGCGATTATAGGTGTGCCCGGAAGTTGGAATGAGCAATTGTCAGAAATAGGGTTAATGGACTACGTTGGTAGTATCTGGTATCAACGACAATTTTATATTCAGCCCCAATCAATCCGGAAACAATATGTTTTAAGATTTGATTCTGCCGATTTTTCTGCTGAAGTATGGCTAAACGGACAATGGATTGGAAAACATCAGGGAGGATTTCTACCATTTGAATTTGAAATTAGTGAATTTGTAAAAGAAGATCAACCAAACAGGTTGACCGTATGTGTGGATAATCGCCTTAACCACGATACAATACCACAGGGGATTTTTACAGATGATTATATTGAATTTGGTAAACAGCGTGATCAGTCTTATCCATCAACTGTTTTTGATTTTATGGCCTATGGAGGATTAAACCGATCCGTACGATTACTCGTTTTACCTGCTGTATACATGGAAAAAGTTAATATTGATACGCAGATACATGATAGTACCGGTATTCTTTATTACAGGGCGGAATTTTCCGATAATTTATTAGATAATGAAATTATAATATCCGTTTATGATGAAGAAACCTGCATCGATAAACGACGAGTAAAAGAAGTATCGAAGATGTTGGAAGGACAGATTGAAATAAAAAAGTGTGAGTTTTGGTGTCCTGATAATCCAAAATTATACAGCCTTCAATTTGAATTATTTGAGGGAGGATATCTTCTCGATGAATACAGCATTGAATTTGGAATTCGTGAAATTAAACTGCATAAAAATAAAATACTATTGAATGGTGATCCGATCTTTTTGAAAGGCTTTGGTAAGCATGAAGATTTTCCTGTTTTGGGAAAAGGTTTATCACATCCTTTGATTATTAAAGATTTTGAATTGATGAAATGGATTGGTGCAAATTCGTTCCGCACTTCACATTATCCCTATTCAGAAGAAATTATGCAAATGGCTGATCGCACGGGATTTTTAATTATTGATGAAGTTCCCGCTGTTAGTATGAATTTTAAATATGTTACCGATAAAACGTTGCAGAATCATAAAACTGTTTTAACCGAACTGATTAATCGCGACAGAAACCACCCTTCTGTAATTGCCTGGAGTGTCGCTAATGAACCGGGGATATGGGGTGAAAAGGAAGCTGTCTCTTCAAACGCTGATAAATATTGGAAAGAAATTTTTAACCATGTGAAAAAAATGGATATTTCCCGCCCTATTACCTTGCCAACCTGCGCTGTCTGGAAGAATCGGGATATTGCTTATAAATATTCTGATTTTATTTCAGTCAATCGATATTGGGGTTGGTATGAAATGCCCGGGGAAATCGAAAAGGCCGGAGCCAAGTTAAAAGAGGAATTACTCTCTTTATTCAAACTATACCATAAACCCATATTACTTTCTGAATTTGGAGCGGATACAGTAGAAGGACTGCACTCTACATATCCCCAATTATTTTCAGAAGAATACCAGACTGATTTAATAAACGAATATTTTAAAGTGATTAAATCACTTCCTTTTACTATCGGAGAACATATCTGGAACTTTGCTGATTTCCGCACTGCGCAGCATCATCGCCGGATTGTAGTAAATAAAAAAGGAGTTTTTAATCGGCAGCGTGAACCTAAATCCGCAGCATTTATGATCCGCAAATACTGGACGAAAAAATAAGTTAATCACAGAATTATCATTTATTATTCAAATACAGGATAAAAGGATGTTAGGAATTGCCATACTGGACTGGATTATACTCATTTTCTATTTCGTATTGATTACCATAGTCGGATTATGGACTTACAAAAAAATTAAATCATCTGCCGATTATTTTATGGGTAACCGCCGCTTTGGAAAAGTAATGATGATTGCCCAGGCCTTTGGTGTTGGAACACATACCGATCAGCCTGTTTCAGTTTCCGGCGCTGCATATACAACCGGGCTGGCTGGAATCTGGTATCAGTGGATTTGGATTTTTACTACTCCTTTTTATTGGATTATAGGACCGATCTACCGTCGTTTACGTTATATAACCATGGCCGATTTTTTCCAGGAAAGGTATGGAAAATCACTGGCAATATTCTACACCCTTTTGGGTATGGTCTATTTCAGTATGGATATTGGTATCATGTTGAAAGGAACGGGTATTACTATTGAAGGATTAACCGGAGGAGCTGTATCCGAGGGCATTATCATTGTTATATCTACACTATTATTCGTTGTTTACGGGTTGGCTGGAGGAATTATTGCCGCTGTTGTAACGGATTTAATCCAGGGTGTACTGATCCTGGTATTATCTTTTATGCTGATCCCCTTTGCTATCGATGCTGCCGGAGGGATGGCTGCTATTCACCAGGGATTACCGGAACACATGTTCAGTTTGGTCGCCTCATATGAAATAACATTGTTTTTTATTGTAATGGCGGTTATTAACGGGCTTGTCGGCATTGTAATTCAGCCGCATCATATGGCTGTTGGCGGTGCTGGTAAATCTGAAATGGCCTGTCGCACTGGCTGGACATATGGTAATTTTTTAAAACGATTTGCTACAATGGGCTGGGCTTTTGTCGGCATCTTTGCTGCTTTCCTGTATCCGGGGTTAACCATGGAAAACCGTGAACTGGCATTTGGTATAGCCGCAAGAAATCTATTGCCCATCGGATTTGTAGGTCTGATGCTGGCAGCGTTAATTGCCGCAGTTATGTCCACCTGTGATGCTTTTATGGTACACTCATCCGCTTTGTTCACCAGAAATATTTATCTGCCATACTTTAAACCGAATGCCAATGATAATGATCTGCTAAAAGTTGGA
>JAUVIB010000002.1 GCA_030592985.1 Calditrichaceae bacterium
ATTTCCCTTACGCATCCGGTGATATATTTATGCAGCAAGATTTGGCAGAAACAATAAAAAGAATTGCTCAAAATGGGTTAAAAGGGTTCTATGACGGAGAGACAGCACTTCTTTTTGAAAAGGATTTCAAAAAGAATAATGGTTTGATTACTCGAAAAGATTTAAGTGAATATGAGTCTCGGTGGCGTAATCCTATAACGATATCGTATAGAGGATATAAAATTTACTCAATACCACCACCCAGCTCGGGAGGGATCGTTCTCGCTGAGATTCTTAATAGTTTAGAGATGTTAAAAATTGGCCAATTCCCACTAAACAGTGTTGATCTAATTGGAAGATGGGTTGAAATTGAAAGATATGCCTACCGAGATAGAGCCTTGTTAATGGGAGATTCGGATTTTATTGATATCCCAATTTCACTTCTTATATCAAAAAAATATGCAAATCAGATTATACAAAGCATTGATTTTTATACAGCGGGAACTTCCGTTAAACTGAAAAGTATTTACCCTTTTCATCAAGAGAGTGAAGAAACAACACATTTTTCCATTGTTGATAAGTGGGGGATTGCCGTGTCAAATACCTATACGTTAAACGGAAATTTTGGTTCATGCGCTGTCGTTGAGGGAACCGGAATTTTAATCAATAATGAAATGGATGATTTCAGCGTAAAGCAGGGATTTCCAAATATGTTTGGTCTTACAGGAAATGAAGCGAATTCAATCCAGCCGGGGAAAAGAATGTTAAGCTCTATGACACCTGTAATTGTTACAAAGAATGAGTCATTATTTATGGTGATGGGGTCCCCCGGTGGTTCAACTATTATTACGACAGTTGCTCAGGTGATATCAAATGTAATCGATCATCAAATGAATATACACGACGCTATAGAATCTCCCAGATTTCATCATCAATGGAAACCAGATTTAATTTATGTTGAAAAGGATTTTCATGGTAAAAATATTGAATTATTGACTAAAAATGGGTATCATATAAAAAAAAGAATTAGCATTGGTAATGTTCAGGGAATAGTACGACAAGCTTCCGGGCAATTAACCGGTTGGAGTGATTCCCGTGGTAATGGTATGGCTATTGGTTTAAACTAGAAAAGTGAGTAAATGAGATGAGAAAAAATAAAACAAATACAATAATACATGATAATAAAAAAAACAAAGAACAAAATGAATTTGACCCCAAAGTTGAAAAGGCATTTAAAATATTTATTAAAATAATGAGTTGGATAGGTGGTATATGTTTTATTCTGATAATTATCCTTCCTGAATTTAACAATCCCTTTTTAGATAAAATCACACAGTTTATTTTTGCAGTCGGAGCTATAATTCTGCTTTCGTTCTTATTCATTGAATTGCTATCGAACCGAATTAAAAAACTTTTAGAAAAAATACTGATATCGTAAATTATGAATAAAATATTATTAATTGATGATGATATTGCTATTTGTGAAACGATTAGCGCTTTTTTACAATCTCAGAATTATGATATTCACATAGCAAATTCCGCCAAAAAAGCTTACGATTTAATTCTATCTCATTCGTATGACTGCATTTTGATAGATTTTTTTCTTCCTGACAAAGAAGGCACCCAATTTATTCAAGAACTTCATCAAAAGGAAATACATATTCCTGCAATTTTAATAACCGGTAGCTCGGATGTAAAGATTGCACGTAAAGCAGTTCAATTGGGTGTTTATGATTATCTTGTAAAACCTTTTAAGAACAAACAACTGCAACAAATTGTAAAAAATGCCATACTACAAAAGCAGCTTACGGATAAACAGATTCAATTAGAATTAGAAAAACAGAATTATCAAAAAGAATTAGAATCGTTAGTTAAAAAGAAAACAGCAGAACTTAAGGAATCTGAAGAAAAATTCGAAAAAGTTTTAAACCAATCTCTAGTAGGAATTTATATATCCCAAAATAATGTGATTCGTTATGCAAATAACAAATTCTGTGAAATTTTTAAAATCTCTGAAAACGATTTAATTGATAAAAAAAACTTACTTGATTTTGTTGCCACCGGTAACCGGAAACTAGTAGAAAAAAAGCTTAAAAGATTAGAAAGTAAAAAGATAAAATCTGAAAGTTTTCAGTTTGAATCAAATATTGGTAATGGGGAAAAAGTAATCATTGAAATCTGGGTAGGGGTGGTAAAATATCAGGGAAAGAATGCAATTGAAGGTGTTGTCGTTGATGTCACGGAACAAGTAATGTCGAAAACACGTGAACGATTTCTTGAGATTGAGTTATTAAACGAACATAAATTAGCTGCTATAGGCCAGGTTGCGGCTGGGATAACCCATAATCTAAATAACCCAATCGCCGTAATCCAGGGATTAGTTGAATTGTTAATCTTAAAACACGGAACCAGCCCTGAATTAGAAAAAGTCCTGATTCAGGTTAAAAGAATGGGTGATATTATTAAATCTATTCTTGGTAAAACAAGGAAAGAACAAGATACTGCGATACGCTTCTTAGATATTAACAGTATGCTAAAAGATGAATTAGAATTTTTTAATACCAATCTATTTTTTAAACACCATATTAATAAAGAAGTCAATTTCGCTGAAAAGCTGCCCAAAATAAAAGGGATTTACAGTGATTTTTCACAAAGTTTTACAAATATAATCCAAAATGCTATTGATGCTATGTTCGAATCATCGAAACGTGAATTGACAATTAATACCGAATATGATAATTCATTTATCAATATTATAATAGCTGATACCGGTTGCGGGATAAATCCGGAAATAAGAGATAAAATATTTGAACCATTTTTTACAACAAAACCGTCACGTCCGGCAGCTTTACGAAGCGGTAATTCACCCTTTGGAACTGGTTTAGGCCTTAGTTCAACATATCAATTACTTCACCCCTATGGTATTGAAATTAACTTTAGTAGTGAAAAAGGAAAGGGAACAAATTTCATTATTAAAATACCTCTTAAAAAATAATATCATTAAATGTTCATTTATTCAATCATTTTTTAAATAACTCTTGTAAAAATAGACTGTTATGCTTATATTTAATAAATGATAATTCAATATGATGATATGAAAATTATCAACTAAAAACCTTTAAGAAAAATATGAATGAAATTGTTCATTTTGATCATATAGAAGAGTTTGTAAATGATTTAAGAAAAAACTCTAATGTAAGAATTGCTTTTACAAATGGTTGTTTTGATGTTTTACACAGCGGGCATGTACATTATTTAGAATCGGCAAAAGAGCCTGCAGATATTTTAATTGTTGGGCTAAATTCTGATCAGTCTGTAAAAAATCTGAAAGGCTTAGATCGCCCATATGTGCAAGAGGACGATCGGGCCTATATATTATCCCGCTTGGAAGCTGTTGATGTGGTTTGCATATTCGAAGATGATACGCCGATAGAGCTTTTAAAAAAAATTAAACCCGATTTACTTATTAAAGGTGGTGACTATTCAATGGAACAAGTAGTCGGTAAAAAATTGGTCGAAAGCTTTGGTGGAAAAGTATTAGTTGCACCTCTTCTAAAGGGGTTATCTAGTACTAACTTAATATCAATTATTAAAAATGAAAAAAGAGGGAATACTCCTTGAAATATATAAATTATTTTATTATAATCATACTAATAATGTTTTCATGTCAGAAAGAGGTTGTTAAGAAAGATATCACAAGATATAAATATATACCGGAAAAATTCCCGGATAACCTCTGGGTATCTGAAAATGTGCAAAAAAGTTTGGATTCATTATTTATTTATCAAAATGAAGCTCAGAAAAAACTGGTAGAAGGAGATACGGTTGGTGCAGAAATATATTTCAATTCCGCCTTTACCGTACTTAGTGATTTAACGGACGAAAATTTAAATACGCTGCAGGAATGGAGTGTATACGATTCAACACTCCAGGTTATGAATCGCAAATACAATCAAATATTTAATCCGATTGAGGATGAGCTTGAAGCTGAGGAAATACGCCAGGATATTTCAAAACTTGAAGAAATTATATTTCCCGATTCTGTATTATTCGGTAAAGGGGTTGTAGTAGATACAAGCGGTGAAATACCTATTACATTAAATAGAAAAGTCAGGCTGGCAATTAAGTATTTCCAAACAAAAGGCCGCCGTGTTTTTACAAAATGGCTCACAAACAGTGAACGCTATCGTTCAATTGTATATGAAATTTTTGAAGAAGAGAATGTTCCGCATGATTTATATTACCTTGCTATGATTGAAAGTGGGTTTAATCCTCATGCCCGTTCTTACGCTCGAGCAGTGGGTATGTGGCAATTTATAAGTGCAACAGGGAGATATTACGGTTTAAGGCATAATTGGTGGTTTGACGAGCGAAGAGACGTCTATAAAGCGAGCAGAGCTGCTGGTCAACATTTATCTGATTTATATGACCGCTTTGATGACTGGTATCTTGCACTTGCCGGATATAATTGCAATCCGAGAAAAGTTGAAAAGAATATGCGCCGGTATAATACCACCGATTTCTGGCAATTAAAAAAGTTACCAAGACAAACAAGAAATTACGTTCCAACATACTTAGCTGCTATGATATTAGCTAAAAATCCGGAAAAATTTGGATTCTATGTTGATCCGATATCTGCTATAGAAGTTGATTCGATTAGTATCTCTGAATCTGTTGATTTAAATATGGTTGCAGAAATTGTTGATACTACCTATAGTTTTATAAAAACGATAAATCCGGCAATACTTAGGTGGGTTACTCCCCCGGGTGTGAAAGATTTTACGCTTTATCTACCACACGGTAAACGAGAACTATTTATCGAGAAATACACAAAAATGCCGGATAATAAAAAACGTTCCTGGGTGAGGCATCGTATTAAAAATGGAGAAGCTTTATCTACTATCGCACGTAAGTATCATACAAACATATCGGTGATTAAATCTACCAATCATCTAAAAAGTAATAGAATAAGGGCAGGGCATTATCTATTAATACCTGTTCCACAGAATAAGTATCATTATACTTACAAAGATAATACTTATACTTCTAAGAAAAAAAGAGGTTATACCTCAAAAAAAATAACCAATGTTTCAGGACATAAAAAAATAGTTTATACGATTAAGCCCGGTGATACTATCGGCCAAATTGCTGAAGACTTTAACACTTCTGCCAGTAAAATACGCCGTTGGAATGGTATTCGTTATGGAAAATATATTTACCCAAACCAGAAATTAGCCATTTGGATTCCGGAATCGGTAAATCTTTCCGATCGTATAGCGGTGACTCAAAAGAAAATCGCTGTAAATTATAGTAGTGTGGATTTTTATACTGTTCGTAATGGCGATACTTTGTGGGATATAGCTAGAAAATACGGTTTAAGTATTAAAGAACTAAAAAATATTAATAATATGCGCAGCTCCCTTATTAAACCAGGAGATAAGATAAAAGTTGCCATGGAATAAAGAATATTTTGACTTTTTAGTGCTTTATTAGTAAACTCGCAAGATTTATTTAATTTATTAAAGTTAATCAATAGTTGGTAGGGGAGAATCCTTATCAGTATAATTTGCAAAAATTGCTCATCTGAAAATATAAATGCTGCGAAATTCTGTATTAATTGCGGTAAACCAATAAAGAATAAGTCTAATACTACGGGTTTTAGTAAAAGTTCTTTTTTTATTTTAGGTTCTTCGCTATTAGTTGCTATAGTAACGGTGTTTATTATACAAATCAGTAATTCGAAAGCTGTAATCAAAAAGAAAACAATGTCTCAGAATGCATCTATAATGAATCAAGGGGAGATGTCAGCCGAAACAAAGAGACTTCATGATAGAATTATATCTTTAGAAACGGATGTTATGCAGAATCCAACAGATATATCTAATATAACTGAGTTAGCAAACAGTTATTTCGATATCGGAAATTTTGTCAAATCTATTAAATATTATCTGAGAGTTTTAAAAACCACTCCTGATAATACTAATATTTTAATTGATACCGGTGTTTCATACTTTAATATGTCAAAAAATGATTCGGCAATATTTTATTTAAACAGAGCTTTATCTATAGATCCAAAGCATAAACAGGGATTATATAATTTAGGAATAATTTATTATAACCTTGGGAAATCCGACGAAGCTGTATCTCAGTGGAATATATTACTACAAATATATGGAAATTCAAAAGAAGCAGAAAATGCTCGAAAATTTATTAAACAGATTAGCAATCAATCTAAATCATTATAATCTTGGAGGTTTAATACATGCCTAGTGGTAAGAAAAGAAAACGTGCAAAGATGGCAACACATAAAAGAAAAAAACGCTTAAGAAAGAACCGTCATAAGAAGAAAAATCGTTAAATTACTATAAAAGGGAGGTCTAAAGCCTCCTTTGAATTTTATCACAATACTATGTACGACTCTCAAATATATTCAGTCAGTGAAATAAACCGCGCCATAAAACAATTTTTGGAAGATTCATTTCCATTAATATGGATAGAAGGTGAAATCTCCAACTTTAAAGCGCACTTCTCTGGGCACTATTATTTTAGCTTAAAAGATGAAAATGCCCAAATATCGGCTGTAATATGGAAATCCCGCCTGTACAATATACCTTATGAACTTGAAGATGGAATGCTTATCCGAGCATTAGGTAATATTCGCGTCTACGAAAAAACTGGCCGATATCAACTTGACATTATGCGCGTTGATCCAGTAGGTATTGGAAAACTACAGTTAGAATTTGAAAAACTTAAACAAAAATTAAGTTCTGAAGGAATATTCGATTCCGAACATAAAAAATCTCTTCCAAAATATCCCCAAAGTATAGGTGTTGTAACATCTTCCACAGGTGCTGCCGTTAAAGATATTATTAATGTGTTAAATCGCCGTTCTCCTAATGTTGAAATTATTGTGCGTTCTACGCAGGTACAAGGAAATACTGCCGCTAAAGATATTGCAAAGGCTATTCAGGAATTTAATCAATTTAAAAAGGTTGATCTTCTCATAGTTGGGCGTGGCGGAGGATCATTAGAAGATCTGTGGCCATTTAATGAAAAAATTGTTGCCATGGAAATTTATAAATCTAAGATTCCAATAATATCGGCAGTTGGTCATGAAATAGATTTTACAATTTCGGATTTTGTTGCAGACCTGCGTGCGCCAACTCCATCTGCTGCTGCCGAGATGGCGGTACCTGATTATTATGAAGTAGAGAAAAATTTAAATTATCTGTTTAACAGGATATTTAAAGTAATGCAGAATAATATTAATTATTATAGAGAACGTGTTTCTTCTCTGAATAGAAGTTATGGTTTAAATCGACCGATAGATATTATTCGTCAGTATTCAATGCAAATAGATGAATTGAGTTTAAATTTACATAAGAAACTTGATTCTGTATTTCAGATGAAGAAGGAACAGACAAACCAATTATCTTTACGATTAAAAAGCCTGAATCATAAATCAATTCTGGCAAGGGGATACTCAATTTCATATATAAAGAATAAAGTAATTAAAAACATTAAATCTGTAAAAACAGGTCAGGACTTAATAACAGAACTATTCTCCGGAGAAATATGTAGTACCGTTAACTCAGTAAAAAAAAAGGGAAATGATGACTAAAGCTTTGACATTTGAAGATGCACTAAAGCGTTTAGAAGATATTGTTACCGAATTGGAATCCGGTGATATTCCTCTTGATAAAAGTATTAAAACTTTTGAAGAAGGATCTAAGCTGGTTAATTTATGTCTTTCTAAATTGGATAATGCAGAAAAGAAGATTAAAAAACTTGTTAAGGATGATACGGGAAAATTAAAACTTGATGATTTTAATTAATTCGTTTCATTTAATTGTAAATACTATTTTAATACTATAGCTTAGCCAATCTATTCTAATTTTATAATATGGAAAATTAATAACAATGAGAAAAAAGGATCAAGTTGTCGGAATTGTTGTACATCCTCGAAAAAAGCAGGTTGTTGATCCACTTGAACAAATTGATCACTGGATTACTAAAGAGAAACCCGATGCGAAATTTTTACTTTTTGCGGATAAGTCTAAATATGTAGGTGACCATTTTAAAAATCTGTTTTTTTCAGAGTTAGAAGAAATTATCAATACATCCGATATGATATTGACACTTGGCGGTGATGGATCTATTTTGCGCATAGTGCATGAAATAGGAAATCGCGGCATCCCGATAATGGGTGTTAATATGGGTGGACTTGGCTTTTTAGCTGATACCGCTCCGGAGATGCTCATCATACATTTAAAAGCCTTCCTATCTAATAATTATGTTATTGAAAGCAGAACTTTAATAAAAGCCCGTTGTCTTTCAGATGGACATAAGTTTTATGCATTAAATGATATTGTATTTGATAAAGCAGGTTTTTCAAGAGTGATAGAAATACAAATTAAAGTTAATAATCAATTATTCAATTCTTATATAGCCGATGCACTTATTTTATCTACACCAACCGGTTCAACCGGTTATTCCATGTCCGCAGGAGGACCGATTGTAATTCCTTTGACAGAAGTTTTTCTTATAAATCCGATTTGTCCGCATTCTCTTACTAATCGTCCGGTTATTGTTCCTGATAAAAGCATCCTTTCTATTCAGGTGTTTACTGAATTTCACGAAATTAATGTATATAGAGATGGACAAAGCGAGGGGAAGTATGAAAGTGGGATAAAATTTGAATTAACGAAAGCAGGATTTAAAGCGAACTTTATTAAACTAAAGAATAACAGTTTTTATGATACTTTAAGAACGAAATTTCACTGGGGAGAAGATTTCAGGGATAAACGTCGATGGTCATATGAAAATAATTCGAAATAAAATATAACAAATGGAATAAATAAACCATAGCCTTAAAGCTTACACACAGATATTAATTATTACGTTTATTCGGATCAGATACAGAAACTGTGCAATGACACATACTTTATATTACCCCTACTGTCAGTAGGGATTTACTCAAATTTTTATTTTAACGTATTTTTGCCATTATTGTTTTTTATTATTCTCGTAAATAATCTTAGAATAAGGACGGATCCTGCCCACTGTTCTGTGTTTTATTTATTAATAATCTCCAATCCGGATTTTGTAATTCTTTTCGATACGTTGAATGAAGCAGCTCGTAGTTTCCAAATCCATTAACATCACCAAATATAAATTGTGCACCACCTTCCAAGCTAAAGTATATCCATGTATCATATGGTTGACTATTCATTGTATTGGCATTTCTTTCTATCTCGTCAGGTTTTCCATAGGTGATCAATACACGTCCACGATCAGTTTTCCATCCTTGTCCGTGTACCCTTCCTCCGCCATATTTTTCATTAGCCAGGTTAACTTTATCCAAATAACTTCGCCTATAATTACCGTATGGAAGATTTTCTTGTTTATCTCTTGAACGCCAAAACTGTGTTAAATATAATTTCATACTTTGTTCATCTTCAATATTCTTGAATATCTTTTTTTCTTTACTGGTTGCAATATATTGCGCCACTAAAAATTCTTCTTTCAATTCATCCGACTCTAATGCTATGTAAACCGGATCGATTTTTGATAAAGAAATTTCGCCTTCATTAATCTTTTTGTCAGTTTTATTTGGTTTACGTACCATGAAACGAGTACTGGCAACGGCTTGTTTGCCATTGCTATTATCTTTAGCATTGATAAACAAATGATAATCACCGGATGGTAAAGCCATTGTATTAAAACCACTAATCTCTACAACAGACGATGAAATGATATTTTTTTGTTTAACATTTCCCCGTTTTAAGGTGTCGTTTTTACTATCGGTAACATAGTAATTAACAGAATAAGTTTTATTATTATCGGCCTTGTCGTCCAATCCGTATAATTCCACATAATAGTAGAGAACGGGGTTAAGCAAATCGTAAGTTCTTCTTGGATGCGGGAAAACCTGTAATCCGTTTTTTGTATATAAACTTTCTATAGTATCTTTAGACACCATAGAGCTTAATTCAATATCTGAAAAAATGAGTCCCCCTTTGGGTTGATCCAGAATAAGATCAAATACAAAATCTCCTTTTTTATCTGATTTTCTGTCAATAATTTGAACATTTACTTTGAATTTTCCAAATGGTAAATCAAACTTGAAAATATCAATAAATTGGTTAAACTGCTGAATCCTAAGCGCTTCACGACTGGTATCCTGTAAGCTGTTAATATAACTGTGTGAGATTTTTTTCACAATATTTGTATCGCTGTAAATTGAAACAGTATTTTTAAAGGAAGATTGAAAATTCTCATTTTCACCTTGTTTATAGGTGAGATTCCCTTGAAAGACAGAAATATATATCTCAACAAAAGAGGTTGTATCCGACGAGTGAAAAGTGGCATAATCCACACTTACAGGAATGAATTGGAGCTGTCCAAACAGGAGAACAGGGAAAGTTAATAACATAAATAATTTTTTCATTTTTTAAACCTAATTAAATTTTACTGAAACTAATTTCGAGATACCTTCTTCTTCCATAGTGACTCCATATAGGGTCGATGCGGCTTCCATGGTTCGTTTATTATGCGTTATTATAATAAATTGTGTATTGTTGGAAAACGATTTAAGTGCATCTGTAAATCTTAAGATATTAACATCATCCAACGGTGCGTCCACCTCATCAAGAATACAAAATGGGCTCGGTTTTACCAAATATATTGAAAATAATAAAGAGATCGCTGTTAAAGTCTTTTCTCCTCCCGAAAGCAAATTCAGCGTTTGCAACTGTTTTCCTTTTGTGCGAACATTGATATTTATATCCGCTTCCAAGGGGTCTATTGAGGTATCAAGCATCAAAGTTCCTTCACCATTTTCAAAGAAGGAATTAAAGACTTTTTCAAAATTTTCCTTTATAGCAGAAAAAGTTTCTGTGAATTGTTTCCTTGCAGTTATATTAATTTTATCAATGGTTTCTAATAATGAAATTTCCGCCTTTAGCAGGTCATCTCTTTGCTTTGTTAAAAAGTCAAACCTCTCTTTCTCTTTCTCATATTCACTAACAGCAAGAGGGTTTACAGCGCCTAAGTTTTTTATTCGATTTTTTAAGAGATCAATTTTTTCATTTACTTCTTGTTCATTCAATCCCTGATAAGGGATTAATGATTCTATATCCTGTGAATATTCTTTAAGAATATATTCTTTTACACTTTCAGCTTTGTACATATTTTCATTTATTTTTAATTCCAACGAACGACTTCGTTCAATTGATGAATCATGTTGTTTTCGATATGTTTTGACTTCTTTTTCTAATACAAGAATTTTATCTTTTAGTTCCTGATAATTTTTTTCAATCGTATTTTTTTCGTCCTCTTTTTTATCACGTAATTCCCAGATTACTATTTTCTCTTCTTTGCGTTTTCGTGACTTTTCTTTTATTTCAATTAAGGTATCACTAATCTGTTTGATTTCATCTTCTCGTTTGTGGATATCCATTTTTAATTCGTTAATATTGCTATTTGAGCGGTCAATATCTCTCTGGCGAATAGCAATCTGGTTATTCAGATTAGTAACATTTAAACTTACCCGCTGCACATCTTCCATTAATGCTTGTAATGTTTCACTTTTTAATTCATATTCATTTGTTCTGTTAATCACCTCTTTTTCTAATTTATCTATAGATGATTGATTAAAGGTAACATTATCCCGTATTGTATTTATCTCTTTTTGTAAACGGGCAATCTCAAATTCAATAGACTCTTTCTGAATTTCATTCTGTTCTCTTTCTGAAATATGTTTTTCAATCTCATATTTTTTTTGGTTTTCTGTTTTTTCTAATTCCCAGAGATCAGAATTCAGTTTATCCAGTGATTGTTTATATCGATCGGAATTTTCATTGTATGATTCAATACGGGAATCAAGTGTAATAATTTCAACGGAAATTTTATCGGATTCAATTTTTAAAGATGATAATTTAGTAATATATTTTTTAAGCTGGTCTTTTCTTCCTATCAAAGAAACTTCTTTTTCGCCTTTTTCTCCTCCGGATATTTCTCTATTTAAATTAACAGTTTCACCAGTTAATGTAATAAAACGTAATTGAGGATATTTTTCAGAATATTTAAGAGCTTTTTGCAAATCATCTACCAAAAAAATATCACCAAATAGGATATTAATGATTTTTTGATAAGCAGGTTTTGTTTTTATAATTTGTGAAACTTGAAGTTCATGTTCTGAAATATGAGGTAGAGAAGAAGGTTTGATCTTATTAATTTTATCCAAAGGCAGCATTGTAATCCGACCCTTTTTTCTTCTCTTTACTGCCTCTATTAATTTTTCTGCGGCTTTTAAATCATCAACAATAAGAAAAGATACAGCTTCACCAAGAGCGATTTCAATTGCATTTTTGTATTTCTCATCTGTTGAAATTAACTCTGATAATGTTCCGTGTACACCAGGGAACATGTCAGTAGAGGACATAATATATTGGATACCTGTAGAATATCCTTCATGTTTGCTGATTATTTGTTCAAAGAACTCTTTTTTTGATTTTACTTGTTCAAATTCATTAAATAACTTTTGAGTTTTCTTGCTAAAAGTTTCCTTCTCTAATTGAACTATATCACGTTCTTGTTTGATTTTATCTAATTTAAAGGTAATACTATTTTTTTTAGATTCAAATTGTGATTTCTTCAGCTCGATTTTCTGGATATCTTTATTTATGTATATTAGATGATTCGAAGAGTTCTTAAGGTTGTTTGTTAAGCCGGTCTTTTGTTCATTCTTAAATTGCAAGCGTGATTCTTTAAGTTTCAAATCTTCTTTAATTGAAGAAAGTTCATGAAGTGCTGCTCTGAATTTTGAATTTAACTGTTCTATTATACTCTTTTCTTTTTGAAGTTGATTTATTTCGGTCGATCTTTCATCATTTATACTTTTATATTCCTTTTCTACTTCTTCGTTCTTTTGATAAAATTCGTTTAGCTCATCCTGATATTGAAGTATATTTTCTTCAATTAGTTTTATTTTTTTTCTAAAATTTTCGATATCAGTTTTATAGCGCTCTCGAGTTTTTACCATTTCTTCGGATTTTGTCGTAGAAATTGCCGAATCCTGGTCTATCTTCGCAATTTCATTGTCTTTTATTCGTAATTCATCATGAAGGTTCTGAAGGGTTTGTTCGGTCTTAATCATCTCTCGCTTATACTCTTCAAGCAGCGCTTCTTCCAAAGTGATTTGGTGATAACTATTTTCTTTTATCTGACTTATCTCTTTAAGCTGTAGCTGTAATGGCTTAATTTCATCATATAAAGTATTAAACCTATAGCAGGAAAGATCTATTTCATTCTTTTTTAGTTCTTCAGTATAGGACAAATATCTGCGTGCTTTACCAACTTGGCGAGATAATGAATTAACCGTTTTTTCAACTTCGATAATTATATCATTAACTCGGTTTAAGTCAATTTTTGTGGAATCTAACTTTCGTAATGCGGATTTGCGTCTTATCTTATATTTAACAATCCCTGCAGCTTCTTCAAATAACAATCGACGTTCATATTTGTTTTCACTTAAAATAGATTCAATCATTTTTAATTCGATAACAGAATAGGAATTGGCTCCTAATCCTGTATCCATAAAAAGATTTAGAACATCCTTGAGGCGTACAGGCGATTTATTGATTAAATATTGACTATCACCGGACCGATAAAGTCTACGGGAAATAACAACTTCATCAAATTCTGTGTTTAATATTTTTTTATTATTTTCTATAGTTATAGATATTTCTGCCATACCGATGGGTTTGCGGTTTTTTGTTCCATTGAAAATAACATTTTCCATTTTGTCGCTGCGTAGTGTTGAAGCACGTTGTTCTCCAAGTACCCAACGAATAGCATCAACGATATTAGATTTCCCCGAGCCATTTGGGCCGATTACACAGGTAATGCCTTCGGAAAAATCCAATTTGGTTTTTTGGGCAAAAGATTTAAACCCTAATAGCTGTAATCTGGATAAATACATCTTCCTCCGTTATATTTACCGGTTAAGAAATAACCAGCAATAAATTAATAATAATTCTAACAACAATATTATCTTAAGGCGGATATCATCGATAGAATAGCCGTTTTTCTTTGATGAAAAGAATAATATAATTGGAGTAAATACCTAACCTAACAATTAGTTCAAACTATTACTCCAGGTCAATGTAACTAATAAGGGAAACTATTTTAATATTTAGTTTCCCTTTGAAATTCACTAAAAAGATATTTCAAATTGTTTTTTTGATCTGCAATTAACCAGCCATTTTTTGTCACTTGTTTGAACATAGCTCTTAATGTTCACGATATATTTTGGTTTTTACTAAAGCTGAAAAAAATTACACTTAGACAGACCTGTATTGAAATTGTCGAAATGATTAGCAAAGAAAAACAAACTATATGTTTTTACGTGTAAGAAAAAATGAAAAAATTATTGCAAAGCCTTAAAAAAGTGCGTTCGCAGAAAATAACAATTTCAAATATTCAATCCAATAATGTTTTGGATTTATAAGAACCCAAAAAATAGCTATTGGAACAATATAAGACAAGGATATCCAAATAAAAACTTTCATAGTTTTTACAATAAAAAGAACGCGTATACCATTAATTAGACGAAATTGAGTCCATATTAAAAAGATCAGAAAAATATATATTAAATAAATTTGAAAGTTATCGTATTCTAGCAAATGATAAGTAAAAAAGCTAACAGGTAACATAAATAAAAACGGAATAGCAGACCAAAATGATATAGCAACACCTTGTCTATACCTAAAATTTTCCCTGCTAAAAATACTAAAAAATTTAAGGACAAGACTAATGAAAAAAGGGAAAAGAAGTAAAATGGTGCTAATGACTAACAGCGTATTCAGGGGAGATGCACTAATTAGAAGGTAGTAATTAAAATAGTCTTTATTAATAAATACAACAGATAGTATTTCCTGCATCCACTGTGAGGTATGATAATAGTAAATATAGGCACCTATAAATGAAACAATTATAAATGTTGTAAAAATACCCATAAGGACAGAATTAAATATGGGAATTATTCGGCGTTCTCTTATGTCGACAAAAAAGCCATAGGGATGATAAATTGCGCGTTTTAAATTTTCTCGTAAACGATACTGACGGCGTACAAAAGAAAAGAATACAATAGATGAGAAAAAAAGTAAAATCGAGAAAAAATTGGTTGACCGACTAGATGTATCTTTTAAAAAACCACTGAAAGAATTTAACTCCCAAATATTTTCCAAATTATCAACCCATGACTTTTTCTTGTTCCCAATAGAGTAGATTCCGGATGGGAAAACATCAGGTTGGTCTTTCGAAATAGTCGATGATAGCTTATACTCCATTGTCCAATCTGCAAAACTTTCGATAAATCCTCCAGAAAGAGTTTTTTGTTTCAGTGCAGTATTTACTTCCTGGCATAAAAACGTATAATGTTTTTGACTGGATATATTGGAATCCCACTGATAAATAATTTCAGGATTTAAAATCCCCAATCTACCTATAAGCGCAAAAGGTTGAGAATTAAATTTGAAGTCTGTAAACGGTTTGTATAAATCTAATACATATAAATCTGCTAATTTTTCAGGAGGTAATGGTTTGTTTGGAATTGGGGAGAGATAAGAAAGCCAATTCGTTTTATTAGAAATAATGCCTTTTAGAATAAGCATAAACTTCTGTACAGCAGGACTGTGGGCAGGAACCTCTTTGCCTAAGCCGATTGCAGCAAAAGAAGGATTTGTATTAAAAAAATCGGAAAGTTGATTTAAAGTCAAAATAGAATTTTCAAGCAGATTGTCGTTGGAGAAGAGCTGCTTTGGGAACCGAAAAACAGGAAGTTCAGCGAATATTAGCAGACCCAAAGAATCAGATATCTGCACAATATAATTCCCCGGAAAATAATGAGGCAAACGTATGGAATTAAAACCTAACTTTTTTATCGTTTCAAGATCTTTCTTTATTTGTTGATAAAATTTAACATCCTTAAAGCGGAATAAATTTTCGTGATAATTAATTCCTTTGATAATAAGCGGTTTTCCATTTAGCAGGATATTGTTGTTTTTATAATTAAAAGAGCGCAATGCAAAAGTTTTACTCGATTGGAAAAATTGGCTGTAATTTTTCTTAAGAGTAACTTTTAATATGACCGTTTTTGGTGTATCTATACTCCATAGAGTATTATGAGCGACGTTAATTTTACCAGTGATCATACTTTTTAAGGAAGTTGTATCGATATTAAATATTCGTTTAAATATTGTAGTACCGTCTTCAAGTGAGAATTCTTCTTCGACAGTTACTTTGCCCTTAAATTTAGGGATGGCTGTATTGAAATTAAGTAGATAAGCATAATTAGCAAGAAAAGTATCATTTTGGTGAATTAATGAAATTTTGGTCAATTCAATTCCATTTATTTTGTTTTCAGCTATAAAAATAGGTCTTGTAATTCCAAGTGCTCTTTTTTCGGTAAATTGTTTCACAAAAGTCGGGAATCCTTCCTCAACTTTTAGTGGATTTCTGATTATTATTGTCAGTTCATTACGACTTTGTATCATACTGCGGTTAAGTTTTATTTTAATAGGTGCGTAGTTATTTGGTTGGTAATGGATTAGTGTACCGTTTAAATAAAACTGGGCAATCCCTTTAATGCCATAACTAATTATAAATAAATCAGTCTCACTGCCTGCAAGTTTATAATTAAAAGTGCATTTAACTTTAAATGACGGTGTTTCTGTTATATAAAAAGGAAGACTTATGGGATGCCATTCGTCATCGGAAACTGAAATTTCCCAAGAAGGATTATTATATAGAGGGATTATTTCCTTGTACTCAGTTGATTGGGGAATCTGTCCCCATTTAAAGAAGTGGACATTTTTTTCTAAAATTGGGGATGATAAGAGTGTATTAAAAGGGATTATAAAAATAAAAAGAGAGAATAAAAGATATTTGGCTTTTTTCATTTCAGTTCCGTATTGTTCGATTATTTAATTAAGGTGTTTATTACTTTCGGTAATAGGTCATAGGCTGTTATAAGGAACTTAATTATATAAATAAAGCTCCTAATATCAACCTACCAACTTAAACATCCTAAATAGTGCCTGAACGAAAAGTCCATTTCTGTCATTGCGAGTTGGGATTTATTCCGACGTGGCAATCCTACAAAGATGGCATAACATACTGTTTTTTAATGGGATTGCTCCGTCGCTAACGCTTCTCGCAATGACACCATTCATGTAGTGATTTTATTGATTTAACACTTTTCGTTCAGACACTAAATATTTATAATATTACCCATTCATACTATTTGCAAAAATCTAAACTAATTTATAATACCAGATATTAAAGTTGTGAAATAAAATCACGAACGGCCTGCTCATATCCTATAGATAATGCTTTATTGAAAATGGGTTTTCCAATACATATATCTTCAATATTATCGATCATTTTTATATCCTGAATATTATCATATCTGATATTACCCGAGATATTCACACCCATTCCAAGCTTTCCAGCGGCTAAAGCGATTCCCGTAAGTTGCTCAATAGTTTCAACTTCGCTATTCATGTCTTCAGATTCTATTAACTTTGTGGCATTTAGTTCTACATAATCAAATTCAAGCTTACCGGCTAACTTGATTTGTGCAATCTGTGGATCAACTAAGACAGAGCTCAAGATTCCGTTTGTGCGTAATTCTACTATATATTTTTGTAATTCCGAGAAATATAGGTTTAAATCTATAGATATGGGTTCTATGGTTTCTGCAGCACCCGGAGCGACAAATGTTATCATATCGGGTTTTAAACGAAATAACTTATGGATATTGTCTTCTGTTAGATTAGTACGGATATTTAGATAGCTTTTTACAATTTGTTTAAATATGGCGATATCTCTCTCATTTACTGTGCGTAAATCATCTCGTAAGTAGCAAACAATACTTTCAGCTCCACCAAGCTCAGCTAAAACCACTGCATGAACAGGGTCAGGTTCATTTCCATCAAGTAAATTTCTTACATATGCTACAATATCAATATCAATTGCCAATCGCTGCATTCTTCCCTCCAAACAAATTTAAAACGTTGATAAATCTTCCCAACGCGTTATTCTCCATATACCGGACTCTTCTTTATTAATATAAAAGAGAGCTTCACCATTTAGCGCTGGGATATCTTTGCCGCCATTTAAGGTTAGTTGAAATGTCTTTTTTATTTCAGCTACTGTACTATCGTTTGAATAATACTGATAAATTGTACCACCCCACAATAGGTTTATGGTTTGAAAATGACGGAATAAACCCACAGTGGTTTTTATATCAATATCACGCCCCCAGGTAATATCAGTTACCGGGTCTGTGGAATAATTTTTAGATATAAATAAAAAACTGTTGTCAATTAAATCGCTGTATACTAATGAATCTTTGAAATTATATGCATATTTAAAATTTATCAATACATCTTCCGGTGTAAGCTGATCTGTAATAATTTCACCTACTCCATGTAAATCATCAGTTTCAGAAGGTGCGAATGGATTATGGCACGAATATAACGTAAAAAAAGTCAAAAACAGTACAATTTTCACACAATATTTTGTATTAGATAAATTAACAAAATTTCCAATACTAAAAAACTTTGTTTTAATATAAATAGCAATTAAAATATAGTACAAATTAGACGATTTAGGGTTTTTTGTTAATTGCATATCATTTGTTTTGATTTTTAAATTATTGTCCTATCTAAATAGGTAGATTTAATCAGAACCTACACCACTTACAGACTTAAGCTTTAGATAAGTCCAGGTTTTTGTATAAATATTCTCAATGGCATAATCCCGCCAATAGTAAATATGCCAATATTCTGGTGAAACTTTTGATTTTGCCAGCCTTAATATCATAGTGGCGAAGTATTCATCAGTATGGTCAACGTATTCAATTACTAATCTGTATTTGAAATTATTGGTAACCATAGAATCATCACTTGCCGAAACATTAATTGGTGTCAATATGATAGCAGAGTCCGCTATTTCAAATTTGATATGTGGAAAATCATTGTTGGCGGAATGAACAAGCGCATTAAAATAATCGTACTCGTCCATTAAAGTCCAACGTCGATTAAATTCTTCTAAGTAATATTTTTCAGGTATAAATCGGAATTGATGTGTAGGATCCACAGATTCATCTTGAAATATTTCCATATATTTAGTTATATTTTTTTGTTCAATAGATCGTGTAAAATTTTTAATTACAATAAAAGGGTCAATTGCCGGTTCATAAATTTGTGTTGACAGTGATCCTGAGGGCTCTTCAGGCTCCCTGGTAGAAAAAGGGTTTGTACATGTGTTAATTAGTAGTACTATCCCAAGAATAATCCGTTGATAATATTTATTCATAAAAATTTAATCTTATTCATTTTATTTCCATCAAATTAATAATATTCGGCATTAAAATCAACCAAACTTCCTTCATTCTTAGAAGGGTAGGCCAGATAGACTTTTTTATTAGTAGGTATACTATTTATAAATTGTAATGTCACAGTGAATTGGGATAAAAACATCATTTCTACCTTAATTTACCGGGATATAAATTTATGTAGTCATTAAAATTTCCCATTCAAAAAACGCTAAGTTCTGCTCTGATATTATTGCTCCCATCATATTCCGTGATTCGAAATCATAATTCTGTTAACCCCAATTTATTGAGGATTTACAAAAAAATGTTTTCATAGTGACTTGAACGGTGTAAATAATAAATTGGAATTTTATGAAATACAAAATTCCCGGAATATTTTTTATCAGGAAACAATTTTATTTATTTTTCTATTGATTGAGAAGGGTTCTAATTTTATATTAGTAATAATTAGTATAAAGAGGTATATAATGAGTTTGATAGATGAATATGCTCAATTAAAACAAAAAATAAACATATATGATTACGAGTATTATGTTTTAGCCGTACCCACTATACGTGATATCGAATATGATCAATTAATGAAACAATTAGAGGAAATCGAAAACATACATCCGGATTTGATCACACCGGATTCACCGACACAAAGAGTTTCGGGTGAACCAACCAAACTATTTAAGACAGTTAATCATAAATTTCCTATGCTCTCTTTAGCGAATACCTATAGTGAGGATGAATTTATAGATTATGATAATCGTATCCGGTCCATGTTAGGTGATCAAGAAATAATTGAATATGTTGCTGAGCTGAAAATAGATGGAGTAGCTGTTAGTTTATTATATGAAAATGGAGTATTGATAAGAGGCGCTACCCGAGGAAATGGTATTCAGGGAGACCAGATAACCAATAATATCCGTACTATTAGATCAATACCTCTTAAAGTACTAACAAAAGAGACTTTTCCAAATGTATTTGAAATTCGTGGAGAAGTTTATATGCCTTTAAAAGCATTCATAAAGATAAATAAACAAAGAGAGGAAAACGGAGAAAACTTATTTGTTAATCCCAGAAATGCTACAGCTGGTACATTAAAACTACAATATCCTCATGAAGTGGCAGATAGAAGCCTGCAAATGTATTCGTATCAAATTCAAAGTGAAGAAAATGAAGAGAACAATATTTCTCACTTTGATAATTTATTAGACTTGCAAAGCACTGGATTTTCTGTAAATCCTAATTATAAATTATGTACAAATATTCAAGAGGTGATGGCCTATGTAGAAGAATGGGAGCAAAAGAGGGACAATTTACCGTATGAAATTGATGGAATTGTTGTTAAGGTTAATAATTTAAAACAACATAAAAAATTGGGAGCGACTGCAAAAAATCCTCGTTGGGCTATTGCCTATAAATTTAAAGCGCAAGAGGTTGAGACATATATTAATAAAATAACATGGCAGGTAGGGCGAACAGGAATTTTAACCCCTGTTGCTGAATTAAAACCTGTTTTTCTTGCAGGTACAACCGTATCACGAGCAACATTACATAACCCAGATGAGATAAAACGTAAAGATATCCGTGAAGGTGATTTTGTAATAATTGAAAAGGGTGGCGACATCATACCTAAAGTATTATACCCTTTAAAAGAGAAGAGAACCTCGAATTTAGGAAATACTTTCATTCCATCATTCTGTCCTTCGTGTGGGCAGGAACTAGTTAAAAATGAAAATGAAGTGGCTCTCAGATGTGTAAACAAGAAATGTCGAGACCAAATAAAACGCAAGATTGAACATTTTACATCCCGTAATGCTATGGATATTGAAGGCATGGGTAAAGCAGTGGTAGACTTACTGGTAGAACAAAATATTCTGAAAAATATAGCCGATATATATGATATTAAAAAGGAAGATATAATTTCATTGGAGGGATTTGCAGATAAAAGCGCTGATAATCTTATCAAAGCGATAAATGACAGCAAAAACAGGGAATTATATCGTTTGATATTTGGTATGGGAGTACCATATATTGGCATAAACGCCGCAAAAATAATAAGCAACAACTTTAGAAATCTTAAAGTATTACTTTATGTCGTTGTTGATAAAATAGTAGCATTACCCGGAATAGGAGATAAAATGGCAGACAGTCTCATACAGTACTTTAAAGAAAATGAAAATATTCAAATAATTTTGAGGCTGGAAAAGAATGGGTTAAATTTCTTTAATGAGATTGGTTTGGAAAATATAGAAAATATATTGAATGGAGGTACTTTTGTCTTGACCGGTACATTGCCCACCTTGAAACGAATCCAGGCTACCCAAATGATTGAAAAATATGGTGGTCGAGTCGTATCTTCTGTCTCAAAGAATACCGATTATGTACTGGCGGGGGAAAAGGCCGGATCCAAATTTGATAAAGCAAATAAATTAAATATACCAGTTATTAGTGAGCATGAATTTTTAGAAATGATTAAAAAATGACCTGTAAATATTAGCTATGATA
This sequence comes from Calditrichaceae bacterium, assembly GCA_030592985.1. GTDB lineage: Bacteria > Calditrichota > Calditrichia > Calditrichales > Calditrichaceae > JAUVIB01. The sequence goes on from JAUVIB010000002.1 coordinate 21,881, forward strand.
AATAGAGTTTTGTAAATTGTTTTATCTAACAATCAATCAATTATAGTTTCTATTTTATCATTGAATGGTAGCCAGATTGTATTTTAATTTGTCTGTAATGTGCTTTTATTAATTATGATTTAATACAAAAAGGAAAATCAATTGCCTGATAAAAGATTATTATCCACAGAAGAACGACGTAAGTTTATTACTTTGAGAAGGGGATTTAAAAAACCGGTTATTGGTATTACAGGACTTTTTGGAAAAACAACAACCATTGAAATGCTTAGTTCGATTTTATCAACACGGGGCAATGTATTACGGTCGAAATCCGGTCAGGGTACTTGGAAACACAATGTCCAGGTGTTGAATAAGATGAACGACAACTATGATTATGCAATATTCGAATTTGATTATCAACAAGGGAAAAACTTTGCCGAAATATTAAGGTTGATAAAACCGACTATAGGATTAGTGACTAATATTGGCGATGCTCATCTTAATTATTTAAGCGGGATGATTAAGGTTGCACTTAAAAAATCGGAGGTTGTTAAATATTTGACTCGAAATGGTATTGCCATATTAAATAAAGATGATGAAATGTGTTCTTCCCTGACAGAATTTATTGATACAACAAATATTATTAAATATGGATTAAACCATACTGCTGATTATTTTTTAAGTGATATAGAACAGTTTGGCCCCAACGGCATGAAATTTATGATAAATGGTCATACTCCCGCGAAAATTCCAATATACTCTGTATTGGATGTTTATAATTTTTTAGCTGCTTTTTCCATAGCCTGCCAACTAGATTTTAGTGTTGACCAGATTATAAACGCCATAGGAAAGAATTTCAAACAACCTAAGGGAAGAGGTAACTTAATTAAAATTAATAACCATTTCCTTCTTGATGAAAGTTATTTCGCCACGCCACGATCTGTCAGTAAAGCAATTAGATCTTTATTAAGCTTTAAAACATATACCGATAAGCTGATATTTATTATCGGAGATATGGGTGGATCAGGGACTAATATTGAAGATATACATCTCAATATGGGCTATTTTATATCTGCTTTACCAATTGATCATATTATTTGTGTCGGTGATTATTCTCATTACATCGGCAGGGGAGCAAAGCTAATCAACAATGATTCCAAAACAGTTCATAATGTTAATAATATAGGTGATGTATTAGAAATTATAAAAAAAGAGATGCAAAATAGTAGTATGACAATTTCGGTAAAGGGACTTGGAATGACTGCAGTTCATCGAATTTCAAAGGTTTTAGAAGAATACTAAATCAAATGGTCGGCTGAAGGATGGATTAGTGAGGGTAAACAGGGCAATATCTTCCTGCTTTTAAAAATAGTTATATTATTTTTGTCTAATTATCAGAATAGATGGTTTATCATTATGTATTATCGATTAAAAAAAGGATAATTAAAATATTTCATTTACTATTTAAAATAATTTTTTTTAGTGTTTTTTTGATTAGTTTATCCGCTGCGCATAATTCTGAGAGTCAAGATAGTCTATCCATATATTATTTAAAACTAAAGAATCTTCAAAAAGAAAATGCCTTAATTTTAGCTCCTGATAAATTTAATGAGACAATTGATTCTTTCAAAAAAGCCAACAAAGCACTTAATAATAATGAAAATAGTGCTTACATTATTCATCTTAATGAAATAAAAAGAAATATCTCAAAAATTGAAGAAATTATTAAATTATCCAGAGATATTTTGGATACCGCTTTTGCAAATCGTCAACAGGCAATACGAAACAATGGAAAAGAACATGCAAAAAAAAGATGGAATATAGGTGAAGATTTTCTGAAAAAAGCAATATCGGAATTAAATAATAAGAAATATGATCAGGCAAAAAAATATGCCGCAATTGCGGCAGAAAATTACAAGACCGCAGAAATCCAGGCTCTTAAACAAAAATATCTATCATCTGCCACAAATGCTGTTAATAGGGCGAAAAGGGCAAATGCTGATAAATGGGCACCAATTTCATTTAATGAAGCTATTGTCTTTATAAAAAAAGCTAATGAAAGCATTAAAACTGATCCAAATAATCAAAGTAAAATTAAAAAATATGCCTTAAAAGCAGAAAATGAAGCAATAAAAGCAGAGTATTTTTCAACCATAATATCTGCTATCTCGAACAAACCACATAACATTGAAAAACTACTCTTAAATGAAAACAACAGATTATTAACGTATGCCTCTTTGCTAAATATGAAGAAAGATACCTTCTTGCAGGTAAGTGATTTGGATACATTAGTTGCTCTTGAAATAGAAAAAATAACCAATGAAAGAAAAATGTTATTCGCTGAAAACCTTTCACTTGAAAATGAATTAACAAAGATTAAAATGAAAATTGACAGTTATCAGCAAAAAAATAAAAAAGAAGAGGATTTTAAAAGAAAACTTACGTACATAAAGACTTTATTTATTGATGAAAAAGTCGATATTTTAATAACAGATAAAAAAATAATTCTCAAACTTTACGAGATAAAATTTATATCAAATACTTCATTTATTCCGCCTGAGAATTTTGAAATTTTAAATAAGGTAGTCCTGGCAATTTATGAGTTCAAAGATAACCCTGTTGTGATCATTGCTCATACTGATTCGCGTGGGAGCGCTATAAAAAACAAGAATCTTACTGAAAAAAAAGCTGCCACAGTTAAAGAATTTTTACTTCAAAATTTAGAAAATTATGACTGTGAAATTCAAACAATTGCTATGGGAGAAGATAAGCCAATTGCTTCAAATGCCACTGCTAAAGGAAGAGTTTTTAACCGTAGAATAGAGGTTGTTATTCAATTAAACAAAGATTAGTAATTCTTAAATGTAGGAATTATAATTTCATATATTTTATTATCTAAGAAGATACAGAATAAATAATTAAAATATATTGGAAGAATTATATAAATAATATATTTATCATAACATATTAATAAACAGGTATATATATGTAAAAATATTTTATTTTACCAAACTATTTTCTTGAAAATAGTTCTAATTTTATCCATAATTTATCTGGCATTTGGTTTGCATTACAAACCACCATGGATGTTGCAGACATACAAATAAAACAGAAGAATATTCTTGTTATTGATTCGGATAGTGACTTTTGTCGAAATGTACGTATATATTTAGAACAGGATTATAACGTAGCTACACGGCAAAGATTAGAATATATTGACTATACAATCATTTTAAATAAAATTGATTTACTAATAATTGACGCTGATTTTAATAAAAAGAATTTATTAAATTTTATAATAGACCTAAAAAAAAATCACTTTAAAATTAAGATTATCATAATGTATACCTATTTTCAATCTGATAAAAAGACTGAAAAAGAGGTGTCCCAATATGCAAATGATATGATTGCAAAACCTTTTGATGTTAAGATACTTAAAAATAAAGTTAATCAACTCTTTAATTCTTAAATCCGATTAATTTGCGGGTTAATGCTTTAAATTATTTAAATACTTTCTTAATATAAAAAATTAAAATTGAAATGTTTGTGTTAACGCCTTAAATTATCAACTTAATTAAGTGATAATAAGGATTATGATGGCTGGATTCGGTTTAAAGGATACTATTACTGTTGATGGGAATAGAGAATTTCATATTCATACAGGAACAGATCCAAAGCACCAGGAAGCAATTTCTGAAATTTTTGAAAGTGGAAAATATATATATAATAACGCACTAAGCTATATTATCAGGGGAATTGATAGTAAAAATTCTTTAGATTATATAAAGAAAACGACCCAAAATCTGCATGAAAGCGTTATAGATGAATTAGAAGTATTATTTACCGTAAATGAAAAAATTAAGTTAATCCGCCAAAATTTACCGCATTATCGCTTAGGATCCATTTTTTCCGAGCACAATTTTTTTAATGAAGCTATTTCTAACTTTAAAAGATGTATTAATTTAGATCCAAAATATATTAGCGCTTATAAAAGATTAGCAATAGTTTATTTAAAACAACGCGATTTTAAAAATGCCGAAGAAGAACTGTTAACAGCTTATAAATTGCAATCTGAATATCCTGATATACTCAATATGTTAGGTGTTGTTGCCACATTGCAAGAAAATTATGAGAATGCCAAAGATTACTTTCAAAAAGCATTAAAAATTCATCCCGGTTATAAAGAAGCTAATTACAATTTCGGTATTGTTCTGCTGCTTTCTACTATTAATCATGGAGACGAGAATGAGCAGATTGTAATTCCAGCGCGTATTATTCGTTCTCTTACTTCCATTCGTGTTCATAAGTATTATTCGGATCCTGAATGTCAAAATGATTTTGCCAATATCTTTAAAAAAATTGAATCCGGAAATAAATCTGCGATACTAAATTCTTTAATGGAATTACAGATAAAAATTGCTGTTAAGAAGAATTTCAGCGAAAAAATGTACTTCTTCTTCCTTAAGTTTATGTATGGTGGCCAGGATTTAACCCGAAACGAATTAGATTATTATGAGGACCAGGTTAAACGTGACGCTATGAAACATGGTGAATTTGCGGATTATTGGAATGAACTTGGTATTATACATCTGGTGCAGTGCCGTGACTATTTTTTAAAATCACTCTCCGAATTCGACAAAGCCATAAAAAATAACATCGAATATTCATCTGCTAAAAAAACGTTGGACTTACTGCATGGAAATAAAAACGGTTTCCTTATATTATTACGTGCAATACTTAGATAAAAGTCATCATGACTAAAATATTAGTTGTTGATAACGAAAAAAGAATGTGTCTTCTTGTAAAGACGGCACTTGAACTGGAAAATCATGATGTAACTACAGCATTTTCTGGTGATGAAGCCATCTCATTGATATCCTCCACAAATTTTGATATAATAATAAGTGATTTAAAAATGAGTCCTGTTGATGGAATGCAGGTTTTAAAAGCTGCACGAGATCAACGCAATCCGATTAAGGTTATCCTAATGACTGCTTATGCTAGCCAGGAGACAGCACTGGAAGCAATGAAAATAGGGGCTTATGATTATCTTATCAAACCGTTTAAAATGGATGAACTTAATATCAGGGTTAATCGGATTCTTAAACAAAAAGAGCTCGAAAAAGAAAATATACGTCTTAAAACAATAAAAGAAAAACCTGATATGTTTCCCGGATTTATCGGAAAAAGCGCCAAAATGCGCAATATTTTTCAATTAATTAACCAGGTAAGTAAAACAGAAACCGCAGTATTAATACGAGGTGAAAGCGGTACAGGTAAAGAGCTGGTGGCCGAATCGGTTCATAAAAATAGCGAACGTGAAAATGGATCCTTTATAGCGATCAATTGTGCCGCACTTCCTGAATCTTTATTGGAAAGTGAACTATTTGGATATGAAAAAGGCGCTTTTACCGGTGCTGATCAAAAAAAAGCGGGAATGTTTGAATTAGCACATAAAGGAACACTTTTCCTTGATGAAATAGGGGATTTACCTCTAAGCTTGCAAGCTAAATTGTTACGTGTGTTGCAAAGTAACGAAATTGTTCATTTGGGCGGACATAAAAAAGTTAAAGTGGATTTTAGATTAATTACTGCAACAAACAGAAATCTTGAAGAGATGATTGAAGCACAACTGTTCAGATCAGATCTTTATTACCGAATTAATATTTTTCCCATCAATTTACCCCCGTTACGTGAACGAAAAGAGGATATTCCTGAACTATTACAATATTTTTCCACTGACTTTCCTAATAAAGCGTTTTCTCAAAAAGTAATCAGAAAGTTAATGGTGTATGATTATCCGGGAAATGTGCGGGAATTGCAGAATATTATTACCCGTGCCGCCCTCATTTCCGATACGATTATCGAAGATGTTGAGTTGGGAGAGATTAAGCCCATAAAAGATCCAACGACTATTTATTCAATTCCAGATGAAGGCATTAACCTGGATTATCTTGAAAAAACACTTATTGAAAATGCCATTTCAAAGGCCGGCGGCAATAAAAGTAAAGCAGCACAGCTTCTTGGACTTACCCGCCGGCGATTGTATTCCATGATGGAAAGATTTCGTATTGAATATTAATGAAATCTTATAGGCTTTAATTTAGCTCTAAAATATATCGATGCAGTTCTTCACATCGAATTAAGTAAGACTATGGCTGATTAATCCGCTTCGCAATTTTGGCTCAAACCAGGTGGACTTTGGCGGCATAATCATACCGGCGTCGGCAATGGCCATTAGTTCTTCAATAGAAGTGGGGAATAAAGCAAAGGCAATCTGCATCTCACCGGAATCAACACGGCGTTCCAATTCTTTCATTCCTCGTATACCACCTACAAAATCAATGCGTTTATCAGAACGTGGATCTCCAATTTTAAGGATCGGTTCAAGCAAGTTTTTCTGCAAAATGGAGACATCTAAGCGTCCAACAGGATCCGTTTGATCGATAATCTCATATTTTGCCTGAAGGTTATACCATTTTTTATTAAAATACATGGAAAAGTTATGTGTCTTTTGTGGCTTTACAAATTGAGAGTCAAATTTACTAATAATGAAATTATGTGCTATTTTACCAAGAAAATCCTCTTCATCTAAACTATTTAAATCCTTCACCACACGATTATAATCCAGAATATTCATCTGGTTATGCGGGAATATTACCGTTAGGAAATAATTATATTCTTCTAAACCGCTATGACTATTGTTTTTTGATTGAAATTCTTTTTGCACACGCGAAGCAGCAGCGGAGCGGTGATGACCATCCGCAACATACAGACAGTCAATTTTAGCAAATTGATCCTGCAATTCTTTTATGAGATTATCATTATTAACAACCCAGAAAGTATGTTGTATGCCATCATCTGCCGTAAAATCATATTCGGGAATAGATTGGCTGATTTTTTCAACAATTTTATCGATGGCGGGCTGCGCTTTATATGTCAAAAATACCGGACCGACCTGCGCATTTAAAGTTAATATATGTTTTACGCGATCATCTTCTTTTTCCATGCGTGTTAATTCATGTTTTTTTATAATATCCTGATCATATTCGTTAACAGAAGCACTGGCAACTAAACCATATTGTACATGCGCATCCATTATCTGTCGGTATATATAGAAGGAGGGTTTCTCGTCTGTAAACAAAATGCCGTTTTCTTGTAAATTTACAAAATTTTCCGATCCCTTTTGATAAACGCTTTCATCATAATTATTTACATCGGAAGGTAAATCTATCTCAGGTTTATTGACATGTAAAAACGAATAGGGGTTATCAGCCGCCATTTCCCTGGCTTCATTGCTGTTTAGCACGTCATAGGGTGGAGAGGCCACTTTTTGGGCATACGTTTTTTGGGGCCTGATTCCTTTAAAGGGTTTTATAATAGACATCTTATTCTCCTGATTAAATTTAAAATTGGAAATTACAGAATCTTTTAATTATCAGCAAAGAAAAGATAAAAAGAAATGTTCTACTTGTCCAAATTGCTTATTTATTTATGCAAATTTTTACACGGCGTGTCCATAATCAGGGATTTTTAATGTGGATCCGCCTTCCATAGCTGATTGGTGCGCATAGATTCCGGGAATTGTGTACGCCAGAGATTCATAAATATTGATGCTTGGGTGACGCTTTTCAAGTACAGCTGTAACAAATTCATGAGTTAGGAATGTATGTGATCCACCGTGTCCGCTTTTATGCCGCAACTGTTTTGGTAAAAGTTCATAGTGATCGGGTGTATCAAACGGCATCATTTTGACTCTTGCTTCACTATATTGATTTTTATTTACTGTCCCTTCCTCCCGTTTTGCAATAATTCCGGGCGTTCCATCAGGTCTCGGCATATAATATGACATTTCCGTTCCGTAAAACTGGCAGCGCTCTGTTCCGCCGGAGGCCACTTTCCAATGTACTGCAACACGTGCTGAATGACCGTCCGATGTCTTAAACATAGCCGTTTCGCTCCAAAAGGGATTTTGATAAAGGTTCGTTCGCAGTACTTCATGATCATCACCCCAGCCGGTAGCAGTCACTTCTACCAGTCTTTCACCGGTAACCGGAATCAGCATTCCTGTACAGTGGGTAGGGTAATGCATTGGCGGGAAACCAAGTCTCCAGTTTGGCAATTCGTTATCTTCACACATTATGGCGATTAAGCCATCATGGTGATATTC
>JAUVIB010000363.1 GCA_030592985.1 Calditrichaceae bacterium
CTTTTAGATTTAATTTAGTCAGAAGCCAAATTTTTCCACTGCCAAAATCTTTTTCTTCTAATACTTTAAATTTCATTTATTTTCTCTCTTTTAATGCCGTACAACGTCTCGATATCTCGATTAATATATACTTTTAATCCTATTATTGCACTATTTCCAACTTTGAAAAACAAGTAGTATGAAATTTTACCGAGCTTATAACGGACTGGTGTTGAGCCGCGCCTTATTGGATGAAAGGTAGCCAAAATTTTCTTCCCAGCCAAAATTTTTCCGTAGCTCAACCGACGCGTTTAGCGTCGGTTCCAACACCTTTTATAACCCACTTAAAAAATACAGGGATTCCCACCTTGACTAATTCGAATATAACCAGTACCGTCAGTATTTATTGTGCATAAATAGAATTGACTATTTTCATACTGAGTAAAAATGATTTTATTATCGTCTGGGAAAAATCTCGGTTCAAAATTAGCACCAGTTTTTAAAATTATTCTTCTTTCATTCGAATTCAAATCAATATGATGAATTTCTCGAATACTATCCTCTATTGGGACGTTAGAAGTTTTCTCATTAATAAATACTATATTATCCCCTTTAGACGAATAGGATGGTGTTCTTGCAAAAGCATTTTCATTATCGCTGATGTTAATTCTATTGCTGCCATCTATATTAATTGTGAATATATCAGAATAGCTTTCCCATAGAATTTTATCGCTATTGGGTGAAAATTGTGGATTAATATTCCAATCTGAATTAGTTAATTGTCTTTGATTAGTTCCATCTAAATCCATAATGAAAAGGTTATAGTTCCCGTTAGTATGAGATTCGAACAATATTTTTGAACCATCAGGAGAATATTTTGGATTTACATTCCATCCATTATTATTTGTTAGTTGTGTAATTTGATTTTCATCAAGAGCAATTTTGAAAATATCACAGTTATCTGTTCTTGTTGATGAAAAGACAATTTCATTATTATCAGGAGAAAATTGTGGGAACCAATCTTTTTCGGTATCATCTGAAACTCTTTCGATTCTTTTATTCTGCAATGCCAAAATATTAATTATAGAAAAATCATACATTAATCCACCGCTTGCAGTTATATCCTTAAGACCTTGTGTTTCAAAAAGCAAGTATTTACCATTGGATGAAATTTTAGGATTATTGTTATCATATTCGCTGAAAGTTAATTGAGTTTTATTTGATCCATCATAATCAATTTTAAATATATTTCCATGCAGAGAATAATAAATTCCTTTTGAATCCAAATCTTGAATTGATTGTGTGGAAGTTTTACAGGATAAAGTAAGACTGAGAATTAAAAATATTAATATTTTCTTCACATTAAAACCTCCTTAATTCACGTGGGTTATAACATTAATTAGACCTACTATTTTCCATGTTATAAAAAAACTAATTATGAAATATTATGGATAGTATAAATTCCACATATTTCTATTTATTTGTTGTCAACGGAAATAATTGCTTATATTAACACAGTATTATGAATACTAATTTAGTAAAACTAAATTTAAGATAAATAATTCTTTTAATAATTGCAAGGTCACTATGGCAAAATCTCAATTAATAGATCAAATGCGTGACTCCATCCGCCGTAAGCATTACAGCATCCGTACCGAAGAGGCTTTGGGGCTGGGTGAAAAAATTCATCTTTTATCATAAAAAAGAACATCCCGAGAGTCTGAAAGAAAAAGATATCAGCGCTTTCCTCACCCATCTCGCGGTGCAGAAAAATGTGGCTGCTTCTACCCAAAACCAGGCCCTGAGCGCCGTTCTCTTCCTCTATAAAGAAGTGCTGCAGATCGATTTAAAGCCCTTGCCCGATTCCGTTCGCGCTAAGCGTCCTCAAAAATTACCGGTTGTGTTTACTGTGGAAGAAGTTAAAAAGGTATTGAGCCGCATGGACGGCGTAAATTGGCTGATGGCCGGTCTGATGTATGGCGCCGGATTACGCCTGATGGAAACCGTTCGACTACGGGTTCAGGATGTTGATTTCGGATAGGCAGATACTTGTCAGGGATGGCAAAGGTCAGAAAGACCGCATCACGATGCTCCCGAATTCGTTGGAACAGCCTGTGAAGCAGCATATAGAAAAGGTAAAATATTTACATCAACAAGATTTGGAGAATGGCTATGGCGGAGTTTACCTGCCTTTTGCTCTGTCCCGAAAATATCCCAATGCCAATCGCGAATTCAAATGGCAGTATGTTTTTCCGGCAAGAAACCTCTCCAGAGATCCGCGTAGTGACAATATCTATCGTCATCACGTTATTGAAAGCACCATTCAGAAAGCAGTTAAACAGGCCATTATTCGCGCCGGTATAAACAAATCGGGCAGCTGCCATACTTTCCGTCACTCCTTCGCTACCCATTTGTTGGAAAACGGCTATGATATCCGCACCGTTCAGGAACTGCTCGGCCATCGTGACGTACGCACCACCATGATTTATACCCACGTCCTGCAAAAAGGCGGCAAAGGCGTCCGCAGTCCCTTAGACGATTAACCGTCTAAACAGATAGACCAATCAACACGGGCCATCCGGTCTTTAGCCCAAATAAATCAGCTAAAGCACAGGGCTATACAAAATTGCTTTCACGTCTTTTTATTATAAATGTTTCCATAATAGCGAATGGCTTGAGTCTACAAGGTTTTTATATTTTTCAGGTCTTCACTATTTAGAAAAAACTTAATCATTTTCCGAAAGGTATTTATTCAAAGCGTCAATACCGATTAAAGGATAATCCGCCTGTGAGTAAGAAATTGTGGGTATATCTTTAAAAATAGCGGATAAATCGGAAGTTACACTTTTCTGCGATACTTTATTCAGATAAATCCTGTCGGTATGAATGCCCAGACGGTTTAAATTTTGATTAATTCTCTGTGACTCATTCAGAGAAAGGCGGTCTTCATTCATTACAATGTTAACTTTTACATTTTCCCGGTTCCTGAATCTTTCATGTAGACTATTATATTGATGTGATAAAACATTCAATTTATTCAAGATATTATCCCGTTCGAATTCTTTTCTTCCTAATTTAATTTTTGTAATTATTTCCCGTTTCTCAATAATCTCTTTCCGCAAACCCAGTAGACTTTCCAACCAGACAAGAGATAACTTCGGTAGGGCAAAAAAGCGGAGGGCCAGAGCCGTTGGCGGCATATCAAAAATTAAATTATCATAAGATTTAAATTTCTTTAAAATCTCTTCAAATGCCAGCAACAAAGCATACTCTTCCAGTCCGGGAGAATACTTTAGAACATTGAATTTCTTGTCGAGATTTATGGCGGTTAAATATTGATATGATTCTGTTATTCTATTCTGCACATTGCGGAGATATCGCTTGATCCATTTATCTATATTTATTTCAATAATCGAAAGATTATCTTTAACAGAGACAGGTTTTTCACCCAATTTTTTTTCAAATATATCTGCTTGATTATGAGCCGGATCCATGGATATTAATAGCGTCTTTTTATCGGTATTACTCAGAGATATGGCATGCAAAGCCGAAAGGGTGGACTTGCCTACTCCGCCTTTTCCCATGAAAAAATATATAGTTTGGCTTTTTTTCATATCAGCCCACATCCAGGACGGAGAATAGTTCCGAGAGCGGTGATGCGGCTGTGTCAACCTTCTCCGACATTAATATCAATTCCTTTTCCATGAGAGGCAGCAGCTCTAAACTAATATGCATGGGCGGCGAGGTGAGCCCTGTTAAAAATCCCATAGTCAACAAGGCAAAAACATGTTCTAATTCCACATATTCCCACTCTAAAGTTTCTACCGCTTTGTTCCGCTGAATATACCCCAATGTCTGCCATATTTTTTTTAAATTTTGCATAATTTCCATATTCTATTTCTATAATTTATTTTTTACATACTGTAACAGACGGCTATATGAAAAGTTGGGGAATTCGGAGCGATTTCCAATCAAGATGCATAGACCTTGATGCGAGGCACATGGTTTGGTTAAACACTTAAACCTCAATTTTTTAGATAGAATATTATGGCAAGTCATTTTCTTATTTCCTTTGAAGTTGCTAATGCAATAACTCTACCTTTATTGCCAACTGCATTATAAAAA
>JAUVIB010000400.1 GCA_030592985.1 Calditrichaceae bacterium
AAAGAGTATACGTTTACCAATGACGGAAATGTGGATGGAAGCAGTAGTACGATTGAACTTCCTAATCAAAATTTAACCGATGTCTATTTTGGATTTAATTATTATTTAATCCCCGGCGCTGACAGGGGACATGATATGATCAGGCAGAACGACGATTGGGCAGCTTATTACGGTAATCTTCCCTTAGAAGGCGATACTTTGCGTGGGCTGTTTTATCTTTTTGACGGGAATGCTGATGATAACTATTATGTTGGCGATGATACGGGTGATCCGGATAAAAATACGGGTGAATTTTTATCTCCGCAATATCCGGCGTTCGGTATCCTTCATGCAGATAAAGCATTTGATGATCCAACAGATGACCGCAATCAACCGGCAACAGTGGATATTCTCCCACATGCGCGAATGAAATCTCACCAAAGGGGAAATTCAGACGCCGATATGTATGGCGATTTAAGCTCCGGAAAACAGTCACGCGGTACAATTGAGCATAAAGAACAGGGAGGAAATCCTTATGATCCCGATGTCATTACTCCGGTTGGATTACTCTCTTTCGGCCCTTACGATATTCCTTTTGGGGAGAGCATAACCATCGTATTATATGAAGCAGTTGGGTCAATTTCAAAAAAACTGGCCATACAGGAAGGACAGAAATGGAAAAACGGCGAACTTATATTTGAAGGTAAAACGGGTGATGAAGCTAAAAATGCTTTGATTGCCACGGGGAAAGATTCTCTTTTTAAGTATGCATCGAGGGCTGAATATGCCTGGAATCTTGAGTTAAAAAATTTACCGTCCCCACCGCCGGCGCCAGACTTAACCTTAACTTCAGGCCCGGGGAAAATAGATTTGGAATGGGAATCTGTTGCAGATGTAAAAGATTGGCAGACAAAAGAGGAAGATTTTTTCGGATATAAAATTTACAGAGCGCAGGATTCATGGACAAATTTATACAGTTTGATTTGGGAGATAAAGGGAGATACAACACACTACACCGACCGACATGTTGAGCGTGGACGTAAGTATTATTATGCCGTAACCACTGTTGATGATGGCACTAAAAATACAACGGGAATCTTTCCGGGACAGATGCTTGAGTCCAGCCCTTACTATAATAGAAATGCATTTAACGGTGTTACTCCTTTTCAGGCAGGAATGAACACGTTGGATTCCATTTATGTTGTTCCCAATCCTTTTCATGTACAGGGTTTGGCATATGGCGGCAATATTCGCAATGAATGGGATGGACTAAATATTCCCAGGATGGAAGATAAGATTGCTTTTGTGGGATTACCGCCAAAAGCTGTTATCCGTATATTTACCATGAGTGGTAATTTAGTCGCTACGATTCCCCATCCAAATCCTTTAAATCCAAATTCAGTTGCAGAATCGGCCGATGAGGAATTTTTTCAAATTTCCGATTATTATCAAATCATAAAAAGCGGTGTATACATTTTTCATGTTGAAGGATGGGATCTAAACGGAAATCCATTAGGGACAGCCAGTGGAAACTTTATTATAATACGATAACCATTTGGAGAAATAATGAAGCGGGAAAAAATATTTTCTCTTTTAACGATCTGTATAATTTTAATTAACACAGAAAGCTATGCTTTAATAAAAAAGACCGGGCAAAGCGGTATGACCTATCTTTCAATTAGTCTCGGAGCAAGAGAAAGCGCGCTTGGAGATGCCAGTGTTGCAAGTGTAAAAGGGGTACAAGGACTTTTTTATAACCAGGCGGTGCTTACACAGATAAATGGTTTCCAAATGACAATGAATCAGGTAAATTGGATAGCAAAAAACAACCTATACGGAATCGGGATAGCGTATGGTTTCGGACAATATGGGACAGTTGGCTTTGATATGGTTTATATGGATTATGCCAATATGGTGGGGACTGTGCCTGTTGATAAAGCAATTGATCCGCGGGGATTTATTATAACGGGTGATCTCAATCCGCAGGATTACGCCATCGGTTTTTCCTATGCATATAAAGTAAATACCAGATTCTCTTTTGGGGGCAAGATTAAATATCTACATGAAGATTTAGGAAACGCTCCAATAGCTGTATCTATAATTGATGAAGAAAACGGTATTTATGAATATGATGACCGCCAATGGTCTTTAAGCCATTGGGGATTTGATTTTGGAGCGTCCTATGATGTCGGCTATAAAGATCTTATTTTTGCTGTGGCTTTCCAAAATTTTTCCACAGAAATGAAATATTGGCGTGAGCAATTTAAATTACCGTTAATACTGCGGATGGGTCTATCCATGGATGTGGCGAAAGTATTTTTTCCGGATGACGATAAAATTGAAATTAATACTTCTATTGACGCTCTGCATCCAAATGATTATACAGAACGTTTTCATATAGGAACAGAATTTGTTTATGCAAAAATGATTGCTTTGCGTGCCGGTTATAAGTTTAATTATGATGTGGAAAATTTTAGCTTTGGTGTTGGTTTTAACTTTAAGATACAAAATGTGGGTGCATCAATCGATTATGCGTATACTAATGCACAATATTTTGGCGGGATTAACAGATTTAGTTTAAGAGTTGGCTTCTAAAACAAAAAGCTCTACGAATGTTTTTTTAGGCACTTGGGCGCACATATCGTCCCGACCGGTCGGGATGTCGATATACACAATAGACCCAAAAAAGTGTCATTCCGGTAAGTTTTAAGCCGGAATCTAAATTGTGTTTATTCCAATTAATTAGATTTTATTGTATTTTTTAACATTAAGATTCCCGATAGAAACGTTCGGGAATGACAGTCTGTGATGCTTCTCAAGTAAATAATATAACCTGTTTGGTTGCTGTGGTACATCCCGATTCTTTTTATTGGGACTTGTTTAAACTAGGTAAGTGTCATTTTAATCATAGCCGAAAGATCTCAAATTTTGTGCATCTGTAAAACCGGATAATTATTCCAATATTGTCCTTTTAAAAAACGAAATTATTTATTCGATATTTAATATTTTTTAAATCCTGCCGTGAGAGGTCACTAAAATGAAAATAAAAATTCTATTTCTGATTATATTCAGTTTGTTAATAGACTGCTCTGAAAACAAAACTAATCCGGTAAATGATACGATTGTTTTTAAAAGCGGAACAGAAGGATACCAGACTTTTCGCATTCCGGCAATTATTAAAGCAACTAATGGGGATTTACTTGCTTTTTGTGAAGGCCGGGTTAACAGTAAATCGGATGCCGGTGATATTGATATGGTGCTGAAACGCTCAGACAATAATGGTAAAACCTGGAGTAAATTGAATGTTGTTTGGGATGACGGGGAAAATACCTGTGGAAATCCGGCTCCGGTGATAGACCTTGAAACGGGTATAATACATCTCTTAATGACCTGGAATCTTGGATCTGATCATGAAGGAGATATAATTAAGGGAACGAGTAAGGATACCCGTCGCGTCTTTGTTATCTCTTCAAGTGATAATGGCTATTCATGGACAAAACCGAAAGAAATTACGAAAGAAGTGAAAAAGGACAACTGGACGTGGTATGCCACCGGTCCTGTGCATGGTATTCAGAAAGGCCGGAATCCGAACAAAGGGCGTTTAATAATCCCTTGTGATCATATTGTTTCCGGAAATAAGCAATATTATTCTCATATCATATATTCCGATGATAATGGGGCAAGCTGGCATTTGGGTGGTAG